>CAMHST010000095.1 GCA_946187865.1 uncultured Bacteroidales bacterium | reverse complement strand
ATTGGAGCGAGGACAGCGCCCAGGCCATCCGGGACGGCGTCGGCGTCTGGTTCGAGGCCCTGGACGAGGCGGAGAAGGACGCCTTCCACCAGGGCCGGGAGACCGTGGAGCAGCAGGTCCAGGCCATTGTGGACCACCCGGATGACCCGGAGGTCCTGGGCCCCCTGGAGGACGCCGGCCTGCCCAATCTGGGCCTTTCCGCCATGGACCTGACCCACGCCGCCGACCTGTTGGACGCCATCCGGGGCAGCACCGGAGCGGTGACGGAGAACGACTGAAGCTGTCTATCGTATATATGGAAGGGCCCGTTGCAAAACGACGAGGCACAAAAGGAAGAGCCAGCTAGCCCCGAAAGGGGTTGGCTGGCTCAGTCCTTTGCGTTAAAATTAGGTTGTGAATACAAAAACGCAAGACCAGTTTAAGGTATATGAGCGGAATGGTCAACTGGTTTTTGCATTGGACAACGAAATCATGTTACCGGAGAACGCACCCGTCCGGCTGGTCAGCGCCCAGCTTGAGGAACTGGATTACAGGAAACTGTATGAAGCGTATTCGCCCATCGGGCGGAAATCGGCAGCCGATCCACGGGTGATGTTCAAGGTAATGGTTTATGGTTATCTGTGCCAGATCTATTCCAGTCGGAAGCTGGAGGAGGCGTGCCGGTATCGGATCGACTTTCTCTGGCTGCTGGAGGGAGAACCTGTCCCGGACCATGCGACCTTCGCCAGGTTCCGGACCGGACGGTGCAGCGACGCTGTGGAAGAGCTGTTCTACCAGTATGTCCGCTTGCTGGAGGAACAGGGAGAAACGGATCACGAGACCGTGTTTATCGACGGCACGAAGCTGGAAAGTGCGGCAGGCCGATATACCTTCGTATGGCGTAAGCCCACGGAGAAGCATCTTGCAAAGGTGAAGGAAAAAGTGGAGGCCGCCCTGTCCATCCACACGCTGCCGGAACTGGAACAGTACCTGGAAGAAGCGGCAGAAGGGATCGCGTTTGTTTATGGCAAAGGCAGACACAAAAGCGAAGAACAAAAGGAATGGGAGACATTGGATTCCCTGCGCTGCCGCTGGAAGGAATATGAGGAAAAGCTGGAGCGCATGGGCGAAAGCCGCAACAGCTATTCCAAAACCGATCCGGACGCCACATTCATGCGGATGAAAGACGACCATATGAGGAACGGGCAGCTCAAGCCTGGGTACAATGTGCAGATCGCGGTGAACAGCGAGTATATCACAGGGATAGACGCATTTTCCAACCGTACAGACTACGGAACCCTGGTCCCCTTTCTCAGGACACTGCAGCAGAAGCATGGGGGAAAATACGACTCCGTGACGGCGGACGCCGGATATGAACGCCTGGGGAACTACCTGTTTCTGGAGTCCAACGGACAGATGAGCTTTATCAAGCCTGCCAACCATGAGCAGAGAAAGCACAGGAAATTCAAGAAACAGATCGGGCGCATGGAGAATATGACCTACGACGCTGACGAAGATTGCTTCCTCTGCACCCAGGGCCGCAGGCTCCCTCTGCGCAGAGAGTGTACGGAACTGCAGGACGGCTGCTTTGTCACAACAGCCCGGTACCGCTGCGAGGACTGCAGGGGTTGTCCGGTCAGGGCCCAATGCTGCCAGGCAAAAGACCCGGAGCAGCCAAAGGAACTCCGGGTGAACAAGACCCTTCAGCACTTGCGGAATCAGTCTCTCCGGAATATTACATCTGAGAAGGGCATTTATCTGAGAATCTGCCGGTCCATTCAGGTAGAAGGCGCGTTCGGTTTACTAAAAACGGATTTCGGTTTTCGCAGATTTTTGACCAGGGGGAAGGCAAAGATCCGTTCCGAATTGTTCTTCCTTGCCCTGGCCTTTGATTTGAAAAAGTTATGGATGAAGAGGGAAAACGGCCGGCTTCAAACCCATCTTTCCAGGTTGAAGGCCGCTTAGGCTGAAAAATTGAATCTGCCTGCTGGTTGTTCCTGGAAAACCTCCGGGGGCTGGCTTTGCTGTTGCCTGATTTCTGGATTGAGCGTCAATTATCCATCTATTTTGCGTTCATAGGCATGAAAAGAGCCTGCCGCAGATGTTGGTGTTCTGCGACAGGCCCTTTTCTCATGTTGGCGTTACCTATTTTCCCGGTTCGTCTCCAAACAAGTATCTTCGGCGCGAGTGAGCTTAACTTCCGTGTTCGGGATGGGAACGGGTGGACCCTCACCGCAATCAACACCAACTCAGGTGCGTTTCCACACCCTCAAAACCGAACAAAGCAACTGTTTGTATGTCCTGCAAGCGCCTGCATATCTCTTGAACCATTCTAGGTCAAGCCCTCGGCTTATTAGTACCGGTCAGCTCCATACATTACTGCACTTCCACCTCCGGCCTATCTACGTCATCGTCTACGACGTGCCTTACTCCTCAAGGGATGAGAGATCTTATCTTAGGGAAAGTTTCACGCTTAGATGCTTTCAGCGTTTATCTCGTCCCGACATAGCTACCCAGCTGTGCCGTTGGCACGACAA
>CAMHST010000094.1 GCA_946187865.1 uncultured Bacteroidales bacterium | reverse complement strand
GGAGCCGGCTATGTGGCGCCCACCTTCGACTGGCGGGACGAGATGATGTCCACCTACGTCTATCCGGTCTCGGGGATCGCCGTCGGCTACCAGACGACGGAGAAAGACAGCCCCTACGCCGCCCTGTTCGGCTACCCGAACTTCGGGGTGGGCCTCGGCTGGGAAGGGTTTTCCACCCTGCGGTACAACGGGATTTCCCGGCTGGGCGACATCTTCAACCTGTACGGATTCGCGGAGCGCACGCTCCTGCGGCGCGACTGGTTTTCCCTGGATTTCGTCTTCGACCTGGGCGCCGGGTTCAACCGGACTTTCTATGACCCCGAACGCAATCCCCTGAACCGGAATTTCGGATCCCGCCTGGTGATCTACGTCTGCGGCGGACTCGACTTCCGCGTCCCGCTGACCGAGCACCTGGAAGCGGGGATATCGGCCCGGTTCAACCATTATTCCTCCGGCCGTCTCGCCTACCCCAACGCCGGGCTCAACAACCCGGCCGCCAGCCTGTCCCTGCGCTACCGGAACGCGAAGCCCCCGAAAGGTCGTCCCGCCGGCACGCTCCCCGACCCTCCGTCCCGCTTCTTCTACGAACTCTATGCAGGCGCCGGCATCCACCGGTGCGCCATCGAATGGTCCGTCACCGGAACGACCCGCCCATGGGCCATCATCTCGTTCGGCGGCAGCGCGAACTTCCGCTATCGGCCGCATCTGTCCACCGGCCTCTCCGTGGACATGTACGCGGAAACGCCCGCCTTCCTGGGCCGGCTCGAGGAATATGAGCGAAAGTTGTATGGAGATGAAAAGGCCGATGCGTACGGCCCCTACCGGGGATTCAGCGCCGGGGCCGGCGTCATCCAGCACCTCCACTATGGGAATTTCTCCGCCTTCGCCACCGTCGGCGCCTACCTCTACCGCCACAACGGCCTCCACGACCAGCGGGGAAAACTGTACCAGCGGATCGGCCTCAAATACCTCCTTCCCGGCTCCACGGGCCTTTTCGTCGCCATGGACTGCAAAGCCCACGGCTTCTCCCGCGCCGCGATGATGGAACTGACTCTGGGAATCAGGCTGTAGCCGTCGGATGCTTTCCTAAACCATTTCCAGGATCCTCCGCGCCACCTCTTCCGGATGGTCCACGAGCAGCTGCCCGTGGTTCATCTTGGGGAAGACTTCGATATGGGCCGACGGACAGATCGCTTGCAGATGCTTTGCCTGGGGGCGGGCCACGAAGGCCTCGAGCGAGCCGTGCCAGAAGTGGATGTCGGGATCGGAAATGGATTCCAGCTTATTGGTATAGACCGATTTATACCCGTCCAGAACGGCCCGGCCGCCCCCGAAAGGATACACTTTCCGGCATTCGTCCAACAGTACGTCGAAATAGTGCGAATGGAATACCCACCGCCAGAATCCCGTCCAGTGGTAGCAAGTCCATACGTTGGCGCACTGGTAATAGCGGAGCGGCCCTTCCAGCCACCGGGGAAGCGGCAGCAAGGGCGCCGCATCCAGGATGGCATGGTCGATGACGACTTCGTTCCGCTCCAGCACGCGGGAAAGGATCTTCCCGCCCAGGGACAAGCCATAGGCACAGTCCAGGCGGCCTCCCTGGCTCTCCTTGACATACGCGATCACCTGCCCGGCCTGGTCGTCGATGGAGGTGAACCGCGTGAAGGTTCCCAGCGTGAAGCCGTCGACCTGCACGGCGATGATGCGGAACCGCTCCTCCAGCAGACCGATCAGCGGGAGAAAAATCTCATACGACACCCCCAATCCCGGGATGAGCAGCAAGGAGGGCGCCCCCTCCTTTCCGAACACCTTGAAATCCATGCCATCAATCTTTAATGCCTCTCCCCTTCCACCATCGGATGAGGAAACGGATCCCCGCGGAAAGCAGGCCCACCCCCAGCCCGAGATAGAACCAGGCGAAGAAGGTCCGCGGAATGCCCGGGACATACTTGAGCGTAATCCCCAGCGTAACCATAAAGGCAATGATGAGATACCCCTTGAGGCTGAAAGTCTTGTAGATGGGCTCCATGGGCCCGGGCAGAGCATGGATCCTTTCCGAATACTTCCGCACGATGCCCGTGAACATCAGATAGAAAGCCGCGAACACCAGCAAGGACGACGGAATCATCCACCACAGCTTCCCGGGCGCCGCCTTCAAGTAATTGACCACCCCCTTGACCGAGATCCTCGTCCCGATCCCCGTCCACAGTAGCCCATTCGCCGCCAGCAGATGTATCTTCCTGACCTTGCACATATTGCTTCCGTCCCAAAGATAGGCATTCGTGGGCGAATTGCCAAATGCCCGGCCGCTCCCGGCCGCAAAGCCGCCCCACAGAATCAGTATGCGGCCATGGCCGCAATTGCGGAATAAAGGCTTTCTGCATCAATGTGGATGCAAACGCGGCAAGCTTTTCGCCCAAAACAGGCTTTTCCCCGGACGCATTTGCACACTGATCTATGCCAGAGGCCACTTTTCCGCAATTGCGGCCGCCCAGTGAAGATTGCCTTCGACGTGTAGAAGGAGTACGGAAACGATGGCCGATCTGCCATCTATGGTTCATGGCGTAGGTCCACATGCAGTACCTACGGGGAAGAAAAACCCGCGAAAATTTACCCGTCGGTCCTCCAACTGGACCT
>CAMHST010000093.1 GCA_946187865.1 uncultured Bacteroidales bacterium | reverse complement strand
TGGGCCATTTCCCGGTCCCAGGTCTCCCCCACGCCGTAGGCCTGCGGGAAGGCGGTGCTGTTGCGATACTTCGGCTGCGGACGGCCGGGCCAGTTGCCAAACTGGCCGGCGTTCCCCAGGTTCCTCAGTTCGGCGTCACCGCCCCGGACGATGCCGTGGATGGCCTCGGTCGCGCCGGGACCGGCGATGCCGAGACGCTGGACCCCCTGCCCGACGATCGTCATGATCTTCTCATCGACGGTCATCAGGGAAACGGCGTTGTCCAGCCGCTCCTCCTCGGAAAGCTTCGTATCCTGGAAGGGATACTCCTGCGCCCGGAGGAAAGCGCTACCTGCCAAAACCAGGCAGAAGGCAAAAGAAAGGATTCGTTTCATAAAGGAGTGATTGACAATTCTTTACAAATATACAAACATTCCCGGAATAAAAAGGGGCCGGCCGTAATGGCCGGCCCCGATTCATTGGTTCAGGTTTTTGTCAGCGATCACTTGGCCACATCCGCCACGAAAGTGAGTCCGGAAGAGCAGACAAACTTGTAGACGTTGCCGCTCACATTGGTCACTTCCACGGTTTCACCGGGAGCCACATCCTGACGGGCGCCGTCCACCATGACATAGGAACCGCCGAAGATTCCCCAATCCGGGAAGCTGTAGCCGTTGCAAAGCATGCCCGGCTCGGCGGCATATTCCGTGCTCACGAAGGAACCGACGAAATCAGCGCCGGTAGCGGTCAGCAGCTCGAAGTACGCCACGATATTGTCGCCCTCGCCGATGGTGATGGAGTGCTTGTCCACACCGGCCCCCTGCTCAGTGACCACGTCCTTGGCAGGAACGGCATCTCCTACGTCTTCACCGCCCGGCACATAGTTGGGACCGGCCGCGGCGAACAGGAAACCGTCGCTGGAGAACTTGAAGGCGCCTGTTCCGGCCGCCTCGACGGAAACCGTCACGCCCGGATCGATGAAGACCTTCTCGCCGGCGCCGTTCACATACCAGGAACCGCCGGAGAACGTGCCCCATTCGCCGAAGTCCATGAAGTAACCGTTGGCCAGCTGGCCCGCCTCGTGGGCGTACTCGGTGGAGACATAGTCGCCGGGCTCGACGTCCGCGGCACCCTCCGCCAGGATGAATTCCAGATAGGCCACTTCCTCACCGTTCGCGTTGGCGAAGGTGAAAGGATACTTCTTGACACCGGCAACTACCTCACCGGCCTGCGTCGAGCAGTCCATCGGATCACCGATCGTGTACGTGTAGTCAAGAGCGACAGGTCCGTCCGGTTTCTTCGGCTTGGTGAGGGCCGGGATAGCGCCTTCAAAGACAACCTCCACGGGATACTCGGCACCCCAGGTGATGGTCCAGATGGTGACATCCTTGTCATCCACCTTCTCTTCGCGGCTGGTCACACTGACAATACCTTCGGTAATCTTTTCAGCCGTGGCTGCACCGCCGGACACCGTCCACAAGCAGGTTCCCCAGTCGGTGAACACCATGCCGATGTTGTACAGGTCGCCGGGATCCCAGCCCCTGCCGAACTCGCCGGGGTTGACCACTCCGCCTTCGGCGCTGGCCGTGTAGGTGCCGTCGTGCAGGTAGCCGTCTTCGCTGTACAGGTCGAGGGCCAGGTACTTGCCTTCGCCCTTCCATACATTCTGGTAGGTGGTCATGTCGAACTCCTGGGAGATTCCTTCGGTCGCCAACTGCATGGTGACGAGCTTGTTGTCCTTGTTGGCCTGGGCCTGCTGGAGGACCGTCAGGGAGAGCGGGGCCGGGTCGGCCTGGAAGGGCAGCGAGCCCGTCCAGTAATAAACTTTGCCCTCGATGGTGGCGGTGATGGCATACTGGCCGTCCTTCTCGTTGACCGTGATGAAGCCGTCGCCGACAGGCTGTCCGTTCAGCTTCGTGTTGATGGCGTTGCCGATCTTGTCGCCACCGATCACGCCGGCCAGGACATACTGGCCGGGAGCGAGAAGCGCGTCATAGCCCACCAGCGTCGTGGTGAGGGTGCCGAAATTCAAGTCAAAGTAACGACGGTCAGTGGCCCAGGTCGACTGGGCGCCGGAGAGCGTCAAGACCGTGGCATCGGCGGGAGCCGTATACAGATCCGTGATTTGATACACGGGGACCGGACCCTCCTTGGTGCAGGAAAGCGCCAGGGTCAGACCCAGAACCAGAAAACTGAGAATCTTTTTCATAATGCTGTCTGTCTTTAGGCGTTACTCCCACTTGACTTCGTCCCACTGGACTTCCTCGATGCCGGAGAAGTCAGCCTTGAACTTGTAAATGGGCGAAAAATTGTAGAACTTGTCGGAAGCCTGGTTGTAACCGTTTCCTTCAGCCAGGGCGGCGAGACGGAAATAACGGTCCTGGGAACTGTACTTGAACAGGTCGGCGTTCTCGGGAGCGGTGGTGTCGATCTCCAGGGTGATGAGTTCACCCGGATTGACGTTCTTGGCGCTCGCGCCCTTGTCGTTCTTGGCCAGGTTCATGTTGTTGCAACCCACATAGAGCTGGGTGTTCGCGCAGAGAGACACATTGGAGATCTTGTTGGCCCGGGAAGGATCGCCCAGTTCCACATAGAAGGTGGCGACCACCTTCCTGGTGGAAGAATTGTATGTGATCTTCGGATCCTTGATGCGGCAGAAAGGAAGCACTCCGATGTTCATGACGTTCTTTCCTTTCTGAAGCGTGAAGGTGTTTTTGTCCGCTTCCGGCTCATAGCACGGGAGTTTCTTGGTGGAGAACTTGTACGTGCCGGCGAAAACCAGCGTGTTGGTGAAGTTGCCGTCAAAACGGACCCACCAGTCCTGGTCGCTTTCCTTGTA
>CAMHST010000092.1 GCA_946187865.1 uncultured Bacteroidales bacterium | reverse complement strand
AGGCTCGTCCATGGCGAACCACAGGAGGGCCATTCCGAAACCCTTGAAGGGAGGATTGAGGGAAAAACCTGCACTGACCCTTCTTCTGTACAGCGCCCGGGCCTCTTTTCTGACTGCATCCCGAACTCCCCGAATGGAGCCGAAAGAGGAAAAGATGGCATTTGCTCCGCAGCCGAGTGAGGCACATAAGTTGCGCGCGGTAAGGGACGAGGGGCCTCCGGAACGGATCAGTTCCAGGGAGGCGGTAAGGATTCTTTCCTTTGTAACAGTAATGGGTCTTGCCATAATCGATGTTCCGAAACAGTTCCCCACAAAAATAGGAAAAGTAGCTGTGGTGTCCAAGTGTTGTTGGGTGCAAAGGGCCGGTTTGTCCACATAACTGTCCATATCGATTTTTATTTCGGAACGCCGAATACGCTAACTTTGCAGCAGAAACAATGTGGACAAACGATGAAACGACTGATCTTTTTATTTGTATTTGCAACGATTGCATTTCCTGCTTTGGCTAAGGAAGACTGGAAAGGAAGAGTGGTGGATGAAAAAGGAGAACCGGTAGCATACGCCAACGTAGCCGTCCTCTCAAAGGCCGATTCCACCGTGGTGTGCGGTGTGGTCACACAGGAAGACGGCTCTTTCAATATTGTAACCAACGAGACGGACGGCGTCATGATGGTGGCCATGCTGGGCTACCGGACGGTGTTCCTGACTCCGGTGGATGGTGCGGTGATAACACTTACGGCCGATACCGAGATGTTGGAAGGGGCTGCTGTAACGGCGGTGATGCCTAAGACCAAACTCACGGGCGAAGGCTTGCAGACCAACGTCCGGGGTTCTGTTCTGGAGAACGCCGGTACCGCCAATGACGTGCTCTCAAAAACGCCGGGCCTCATCAAGGGGCAGAACGGCCTGGAGGTGATCGGCAAGGGTTCTCCCCTCGTTTATATCAACGGGCGGAGGGTGACGGACAGCAGTGAACTGGACCGCCTGCAGAGTAATGAGATCCAAAGCGTCGAGGTCATCAACAACCCCGGCGCCCAATACGACGCCACGGTGAGGGCGGTGGTGCGCATCCGCACCATCCGGCGGCAGGGCGACGGCTTCGGCTTCAACCTGAATGCCTCCGATGCCCAGTCCCTGCGTTGGGCAAAGGGGAATGACCCGTTCGGTGCCGTGAACGTGAATTATCGGACCGGGGGCGTGGACCTTTTCGGCGGCATCAATTACGCGCGGAACACGTCTCGCCAGCTCAGCGACTTGGAGAAGGCGAGTTTTGGAAGGATGTCCGACGGCAAGGATTGGGTATTCCAGAACAAAGGGACCCTTTTAAACGAGTATGTCGGCAGTTCCGTTTACGGGAACGCAGGCGCGAACTGGCAGATGGCCGATAACCACTTCCTGGGCGGGAAAATCGAATGGGGAAGGCACTTGACTTATGACGTCCATACCGTGGTGAACGACAACGTCTATGAGAACGGGACGCAGGCCGACCGGCTCACGACAACCTCCGACGACACCCTGGGAGATCTTACCCCGTACAACCTGGGCGCCAACCTCTATTACAACGGCCTCGTCGCAGGGAAACTGGGCATCGACATCAATCTTGACTATTATGGCACGGACGACAGCTCCAAGTCCGTCTCCATGGAAACCAGCGACATGACGCACAATGCCGCCATCCAGAGCGGCAGTAACAGCACGGGCCGCCTGTATGCGGCTAAGGCCGTTATTTCCTACCCCGTCTGGAAAGGACAGTTGCAGGCCGGAACGGAGGAGACCTTCTCCAGGCGTAAGGATAATTATTCGGTCGCCGGTATCGACATACCGGCTTCGGAGGCAACGGTTAGGGAAGACAACATCGCCGGATTCGTCTCTTACGGCTTTTATTTGCCGAAAGCGGGACAATTCAGCGCAGGGGTGCGCTACGAGTGGGTGCATTATGCCTACACGGACGCTATTACTCCCGCAAACGACCTGTCGCGCGACTATGGCAACTGGTTCCCTAATGTGTCTTACGCCGGAGTCATCGGCGCACAGTCCCAAAATCCCGTGCAACTGATGCTGAATTACAGCGCCAAGACGCGCCGGCCCAATTACGCCAACCTTTCCAGCGCCATCCGCTACAACAGCCGTTACATCTGGCAGAGCGGCAATGCGGGCCTGCAGCCGGAACTGTCCCACAATCTGAGCCTTACAGCTGTCTGGAAATGGGTGACGTTTATGGTCAATTATACCCGCACGGACGATACGATCATGACATGGTCCTCTCCTTATGGGGACCAGGGCGTGGTGCTGGTGAGGCCCCGCAACATCGAGACGCCCTTCCGGCAGATGTCGGCCTTCGTGAACCTGACGCCCACCGTCGGCCCCTGGACGATGAATTATACCGTCGGCCTCCAGCCGCAGTGGCTCACCATCAATGCACCCGATCCGCGCGAAGCCTCCGGCATCCGCGTGACGACATTTAATGACAAGCCCATTTTCTTTGCACAGCTGCTGAACACCATCACCGTGAAGGGCGGCTGGCAGTTCGAGTTGGGAGGGCTTGTCCAGTCCCCGGGATATTCGGGGAACCTGCGGATTAAGAACACCTATGCCAACGTCACTGCCGCTGTGCAGAAGACACTTCTGGAAGACGGTTCCTTGGTGCTTCGCCTGGAGGGGGACGACCTACTGGGCACGGCTCACTTGGACGTGGATTCCGACTTCGGCAGCCACACCATCATGCAGACCAACGTGCTGGACACACAAAAGGTGAAGTTCTCTGTCCGGTACAACTTCAACGCCGCCCAGAGCAAGTACCGCGGCACCGGCGCCGGCGCCGACAGCAAGAATAGAATGTAAAGAATATGGAACAGAAATTTTGCCAGAGCTGCGGAATGCCGCTCACAGATGAAGTCCT
>CAMHST010000091.1 GCA_946187865.1 uncultured Bacteroidales bacterium | reverse complement strand
AGCGACCTCCTGGTCCCTAACCAGGTGCGCTACCAACTGCGCTACATCCAGAAGAATGGAACGCAAAGTTACGACTTTTTCTGAAAATAACAAAAAAATCTACACTAAATCTATTCCGGCCTGTTTGCAGGCCTCACGCATGGGCTCCGGCCAGATCGATGACTGGATTTCCCCGATGTGCGCTTTCCGGAGCAGGTACATGCACAGCCGGGACTGGCCGATACCGCCGCCGATGGTGTAAGGGAGGCTGCCCTCCAGCAGCCGACGGTGGAAATACAAGCCGGCCTTTTCCTCCTGGCCCCGTTCTGCCAGCTGCCGCTTCAAGGCCGACTCATCTACCCGGATACCCATGCTGGAGATTTCGAAGGCGCTGTCCAGTACGTGGTTCCACAGCAGGATATCGCCGTTGAGCCCATGGAAACCGTCGCTGTTCGGGGTGCTCCAGTCGTCGTAGTCCGCGGCGCGTCCGTCGTGCACCGTTCCGTCTTCCAGGCGGCAGCCGATGCCGATGATGAACACCGCCTTGTGCTCCTTGACCACGGCGTTTTCCCGCTCCTTCGGCGTCAGGCCGGGATACAGGCGTCGAAGCTGCTCCGCGTGGATGAAGAAAATCTCTTCCGGGAGCTCCGGGACCAGCTGCGGAAACTCTACATACAGCTTGTTCTCGGTCACTTTCACGGCCTCGTAGATGCGCCGGACCGTCTTTTTCAGAAAATCCAGGGTCCGGTCTTCCTTGCGGATTACCTTCTCCCAGTCCCACTGGTCTACATAGATGGAATGGATGTTGTCCAGGTCTTCGTCCGGCCGAAGGGCGTTCATGTCCGTGTAGATCCCCCGCCCGGGAGCGATCCCCAGCTCTGCGAGCTTCAGACGTTTCCACTTGGCCAGGGAATGTACCACCTCTGCCTGCCTGTCCCCCATGGACTTCACGGGGAAACGTACGGGACGCTCCACGCCGTTGAGGTCGTCGTTGATACCCGTTCCGGAAAGGACCATCATGGGCGCAGTGACCCGAAGCAGGGCCAGCTGGGCGCTCAAGTTAAGCTGAAACATATCTTTCACAGCCTTGATGGCTTTTTCTGTCTGCTCGGTGGAGCCCAGCAGGTTTTTGTAGTCTTTCGGGATATACAATGACATGGATTCTCTGCGTTTTACGGCTGCAAAGATACAAAAAAAAGGAACCTTGCGGCTCCTTTCTGTAAGGAATGTGCCATTTTATTAGAACATGGCAATCAGTTCATCGTTGGAATAGGCATCTGCGCCGTAGCAGGTTTTCAGGTAGGCAAGGCCGTTCTGGTAGTCCTCTTCCGTGAAGGAATTGGTGGCTTCCTTAGCCACCACCACATCATAGCCCAGGCAGTAGGCGTCGGCGGCGGTATGGCGGCAGCACATGTGCGTGTGCAGGCCGGTGATTACTACCGTCTTCACGCCCAGCTCTTTCAGGAGGATATCCAGGTCGGTCTGGAAGAAACCGCTGTAGCGGCGCTTGGGCACCACATAATCCTGCTCTTTGGGAGCGAGTTCCGGAACCACCTCTGCGCCGAGCGTACCCACCAGGGCATGGTCTCCCCAGATTTTGAGTTCCCGGTCTATTCCGGGAAGATGGGCATCGTTGCAGTAAATGACAGGGACACCCTTTTCACGGGCGGCGTCCAGCAGACGGGCGGTAGCGGGAAGGATTTGCACAGCACGGTCACAGCCGATAGATCCGGTGACAAAGTCGTTGAGCATGTCAACGACCAGGATGGCGGGAGCATTGAGTTTTTCCATTTCTGATACAATAAGGTTTGTCCTTAATGCACCAATTTCCATGCCAATAACCTATTAAACGCGGAATTATTAAAAAAAATCATTATGTTTGCAATTCAAACGGACTCGACACATGAAAATCATGAAATTTGGCGGCACATCCGTGGGGTCGGCCGCCCGGATCCGGAACGTAGCCCAGCTAGTGTCCGGAAATCAAAACAAAGGTTCCCTGGTGGTCCTCTCCGCCATGTCCGGGGTCACCAACACCCTGGCGGAAATCTGCGGCTATCTGTTCAACCGCAACCCCGACGGCGCCAAGGAAACCATGAAACGCCTGGAATCCAAGCATCTGACCGTGGCCCGGGAGCTGCTCGGAGACGACAGCGCCCAGCCTTATATCCACGAGACGTTCGAGGCCCTGGCCGCCCTCACCCGGGAATTCTTCGGCCCGGCGCAGGAAAAAGTGGTCATGGCCCAGGGGGAGCTGCTTTCCACCCGCCTGATGGAACTGTACCTGAAGCAGCAAGGTGTGAACGTTGTCCTGCTGCCGGCGCTGGATTTCATGAAGCTGGACAACCAGGGGGAACCGGACCTGCCCTACATCCGGGAGCATCTGCTGCCCCTGATGGAGACCCCGTGCGAGCTGTTCCTCACGCAAGGGTATATCTGCCGCAACGCCCACGGCGAGGTGGACAACCTCCAGCGCGGCGGCAGCGATTACACGGCATCCCTGGTGGGCGCCGCCGTCGGGGCCGACGAAATCCAGATCTGGACCGACATCGACGGCATGCACGACAACGACCCCCGGGTTGTGGAAAAGACCCGCGCCGTACGGCACCTGCACTTTGACGAAGCCGCCGAGCTGGCCTATTTCGGAGCCAAGATCCTCCACCCCACCTGCATCCAGCCGGCCAAGTTCGCCAATATCCCGGTACGCCTGCTGAACACGATGCAGCCGGACGCCCCCGGCACCCTGATCGACAATATCCCCGAGCCCGGCACCATCAAGGCTGTCGCGGCCAAAGACAATATCACCGCCATCAAGATCAAAAGCTCCCGGATGCTCCTTGCCCACGGTTTCCTGCGCAAGGTGTTCGAGATTTTCGAGAGCTACCGCACCCCGATCGACATGATCTGCACCTCCGAGGTGGGCGT
>CAMHST010000090.1 GCA_946187865.1 uncultured Bacteroidales bacterium | reverse complement strand
TAAATTCCCCGTTTATCGAAAAGAATAGTCACCTGAAGTCTGTATGGGCTACAGGTGACTTGCTGTTACGGGAGAATGCCCTGCTAATGCGACCTTCTTATGGACATGTTATTTAAGATGCGCCCTCGGATCGGACTTTCCCATGTAGTTAAACTCGTAAATCATATTGCCGGATTCGTGTACAGTCTTATCTTCCCCGATGATGGTGAGGTCTGCTTTGGCAAAATAGCGCATATAGAAAGGATCAACGCCCAACAGTTTCATGGCCCATACACTTATCTCGACTTATTTCCGTTGAAAGTAATAGAGCCCATCGGGGCGGTGAGAGTGCCTTCTATGGCATCTCCGCTTCGTGTGCCGCGAACCTTGGCGTTCAGGCGGCGGAGCATCACCTTGGCGTTGATTTCGTAGGAATAGCCTTCGGCGGTGGCGATGCCGCTTTCAACCTTGTAGGTGCGGCCCATGAAGTCCATCGTGCCGGTAAGGGTGGTGCCATCCACCGCGAATACAATCTTTCCGCGCTGCTTTCCCATGGGAGTATTGATGAGCGCATCATAGGTGCCAGCGAGTTCCGGGTCAGGAGCACCGGTAGCGTCAAGTCCCTTCTCCTCTGATGCGGCATTTGCTGCCATCCGTGAGCGCATCTGCCTGGATGCTTCTGCCGGGTCGGTACCCAACGCTGCTTCGCGGTCGGAGGCGTCCAGGATGTAGTTGGCATAGAGGCTTTCCACTTCGTAGTGCATGCGGCCGCCGGCATCGACGAGAACCTCGCCTGAGCGAGTGAGTTTCAAGTGGCCGTTGGCATAGTAGCGGCTGATGGTGGGATAGATGCCGCGCTGGTCATAGAGTGCCTTGCCATCGGCGTCCAACATCTCGTAATGGTTGTTGCAGGTGTACTCCTGCTCGCTCTGCAGCTCATAGACGGCCTCTACGTCGCCGGAGCGGAACCAGTAACGTGACTTGTCGGGGAAAGGCTTTCCGCATCCCTGTTCGGGGCGGGTGCCTTCGATGGTGATATCTACGTCCGGAGTGCGCTCCTCATTGCGGATAACTACGTTTCCGTCCGGGCCGATCACAGCGAAGACGGGATACTGGATGGCTCCGGTCTCACGTGTGCTCACAAAATCGAAGAGCAGCACGGTGTGGCCCGCCACCTGCTGACGCCCCCAGATCCAGCGGTTCCAGAACTCCTGGTTCTCGGCTGTACCCCACTGATGGTCGTGGTAGCCGCTGCCCTGAATCTGGAGCGTGCGCCCGCCGCATACCACCGTGCCTTCCACTTTGCCGCGCGGCACGGCGCAGAGCCAGGTGAAAATGTCTCCGTTCTCCCGCTGGAAGAAGGCCGTACCTGGACGGAAGGAGCGGGCCGTGCTGGAGAGTTTGAGGTCGATGGTCACGTTGCTCTCGGGGTTTTCGATGTGCAGCACATAGTCCTGCAGGTCGCCGCGGAAGTAGTTCTTGCCCATCTTCACGTCACACTGGCCTTCGCCAAGGGCGCATTCGGCCGCATCCACTTGGATCACATCGGTCTCGCAGGTGCCGTCGGCAAACTGCACGTTGTAAAACACAAAGGGCTTGTACCCCCGCTGGGCCGAACGCATGGTAGGCGGGTTGGTGGCGAAGTTCACGTTCACGGTAATGCCGTCGGGAGTCTCGGCGTCGAAATACCACCATTCGACGCAGCCGGGAGCGTCGTCGTTGCGGCGGCCGTCCTCCCAGGGCTCTACTACTTCGGGATTGATGCCCAGGGCCTTGAAGTCCTCGGGCCTGTTCATGATGCGGATAGAACTATTCGATTTCATGGCTATCGGATTTTATTATGATTGTTTCACTTCGTCTGTCTTTTAATTCCGGATACAAAGGTCCGGCTTTATTTCCAAATAAAATGACCCGGAATTATGTATTTACGTTCCGAAATTAATATCTTTGCGTTATGAAAGAAGAAATCAGCCATATTTCGTTGTCCGAAATCGACCGAAGGCTGGACGTATCCAAGAAGGGGAACGTCATCTTCAGCGAACTTGTCTCCGTTATCCGCAGCCGGGGCAGCAGCACTTATTCGGCCGAAGAGATTGACCGTCCCTACCGGATAGACGGCACGCGCCTGGTGATTGCCACCTCCGGAGAAGCTCTGTACGGGGTGAACCTTACGGATTGCCGCATAGCCAAAGGCATGATGCTGTATATTGCCCCAGGCTCGGTTATCAACCCCGTGGAGATATCGGAGGACTTTGATGTAGAAGGCGTCCTGGTGAATGAATTGCCTTTTGGCGACTTGACGGCAGCTGTACCGGAGTGCGGAGAAGCGGCAATCCCTCTGACAGGTGCCGAATTCTCCAGGCTTGAGGGAATGATAAGTCTAATCTGGGATTCCCTTTCGGAAGGAGCCGGGGCGGAAACGGTTAAATACCTCAGTGCCGCTCTTCTTCAAGAAGGATTCAGTCTCATACGTATGGCAAAGGCAGACGTCGCTGCCTCCAAGTCGTCCTCAAGGAATCTGCTGGAAGAGTTCCGCCACCTGTTGAACCGGCATTTCCTTGAGCAGCGGACGCTCTCCTTCTATGCCGATGAACTCTGTGTGAGCAGCGGCTACCTGTGCGCCCTGATTCCACGCCTCAGCGGCCGCAGTTTCAGGGACTGGGTGAATGATGCTTTGCTACAGGAAGCCAAGATTCAACTGCGGTCAACCAAGAAGACGGTCACGGAAATATCGGACTATCTGAGCTTTGCCACCTCCTCCCAGTTCTGCCGCTTCTTCAAGCGGATGACGGCGCTGTCTCCAAAAGAATATAGGGCGTCGATATAAGATTTCAGTAAATTCCAATTTATCGGTCTCCCGGTTCTTCAGCCGGGGAGAAAATAGTGACCAAATGCGACCAAATTTGGGGAATACAAAAAACAAGACTCTGTAAAGAGTTTGTAATGAAGATTCGGAGGCCGAAGGCC
>CAMHST010000089.1 GCA_946187865.1 uncultured Bacteroidales bacterium | reverse complement strand
TCTATTATAAAGTGAAGGCGCTGACGGGCGGCAGCCCCAACGCCTTCTTCAAAACTTATAAACTGAACCGTGCCAAGGAACTCCTGGACAGCGGGCAGTACCTTGTTTCCGAGGTTGCCGACATGACCGGTTTCAGCACGCCATCAGTATTCGGCCGAAACTTCAAGGTCCGGTTCGGAATGACGCCTACGGAATACCTGGAGAAAAAGTAGCTACCTTTCGTCAATCCTTACGGCAAAGACTTCGCCATTGCGGACGCATCGGTCCAGGAAAGCTTCGCAGATGCGGGACGCCTCATCGGCTGCGGGTTTGGCACCCTTTGCCGTATAGAGCATATAGACCTGCTGGTTCTCCTTGCGGGATTCAAAGGCCGAAAGGTCGGCATTGCTGTCGGCAAAATAAAGCACAGGAACGGCAATCTTCGAGATATTATTCAGGGATTCGGCCGATGAAATGACACCGGCAATGTTCTTGGCTCCGATGGCAGCAGCAAGGGCATCCTTTCCGCCGATGGCGATGCGGGAAGCATCGGCATTGAAGGACGAAGCGTTCTTAGCCATATACTTCACGGCGTTCTTAAGGCCAGATGCGGTAGTATTGGTGATCATCACTACATACCCCTTCTTTACCAGTTCGTCCAGGAAAGGCTCTTTGACACCATTGTGGATATATACGGCCTGTGGGTCCTGGAAGGAAATGTCGCGGGTGATGGCGTATCCTTTGACGGTCTTTGTTTCGATAGCTCCCGTACCAATCTGGGGAAGAGTATAGGCTTCGGACTTGCGCGCCACTTCCGGCAGGTTTTCCCCTCCGAAAAGAGCACCCATAATGGCCATAAAGCTGCGGGGCGCGTCATAATCCTTCTCGGAATAATCGATCTGGATCTTTTCTTCGCCGAGGATGACGCGGTCGATGAAATCCAGCATATGTTCGGTCTGGTCCATCGTATAGCCACCGTTGGGGAAATCGAAGATGGGGGCGGCGGCCATCATATGGTCGGCTTCTTCTACAAAGAAGGTTTCAACGCAAGCGCCACGTTTGCGAAGGAGTTCAGCCACTGTCTTGGGGCTGAAAGCCTTGAAGTTGCTAACCGGGATTGGCGTATCCCAAAAGGGGACGGTCCAGTCCATGGTGCCGTGCATGAACATATGCGGGCAAGGCATATTCTTCCACTCGGGGTCTTCCAGGCCGGTTTTCCAGATGGATCCGGCGGCAGGAATCACGCCGGCGTAGTTGAATCCCTTTGGCAGGCGGGCTGTCGCAAGAGGGGCTTCGTTGCAGAGCCAATACTCGGCCATTACGGAATTGGTGGCACCGGCACTGCCTCCGGCTATGATGATCTTATCTTCCCGGACACCCAGTTCATCTTTATGCTCAAGGATGTAACGCGTAGCATCGTAGAGATCCGCAACGGAAGTCATAATGGCGTTGGTGTATTGGGGGCCGAAAAGGGTGGAGTCCGGAAGGTGCTTCTGCCCTTTCAAGGTGAGTGTATAATCGATTGCTGCCACATTGATGCCGTGACGGACATATCGGGGTGCCACTTCACGGTAGATAAGCCTGTCGCCGCCGGCCCAGCCGCCACCAAAAGAAAAGATGATGGTGGGACGTTTCCGGGTGTCACCAGCAGCACGGTAGAAATCCATCTGCAACTTTTCCCCATTGCTGTTTTCCTTGAATTCCAGGGTGGTCATACGAACATCGGAAGGGATGCCGGAAGCCTGCTGGCCCATTGATTTATAAAACGTTTCCTGAAATGCGTTTACGGGTTCACGCGGGCCGTCGGAATGGGCCATGAAATAGGCTGCTGCGATACCGTTTGCCGGATCGGCCCAGGAGTCCGTTCCGTAGGCGCCGTTCCAGTTGAAGGCGCCTTTCCCGACGCCGTGGCACTTGGATTCGTCTTCAGCGACACGCACGGTGATACCGAAGCCGTATCCATCGGTAATGACAGGCATGAACTTGGCGTAAAGGTCTCCCACCAGGTTGGAGCCCATCAGCTTGACGCTCTCTTCCGAGAGGATGCGCTTCCCGTTGAGAATTCCGCCATTTACCAATGCGACCTCCAGGATTGTATAATCCTTCGCCGTGGAAAGAAGACCGCCGGAAGCACTGAAATAGCTTGTCTGCGCTTCTCCGTAATCACCGAACATTTTTGGCTGTTTGACCCAATTACCATTCTCATACTTGACAAGAGGAACCACTCTCTCCCGCTCACTTTCAGGAACCGTAAACCAGGTTTCCGTCATGCCGAGAGGCTCAAAAATATGCTTTTGGACATACTGCTGATAGGGCTCTCCTGAAACGATTTCGATAATTCTTGCCGCTACGTCAATCCCGTGAAGCGGCGAATAGCTCCACTGGGTACCGGGCTGGAAATCCAGGGTAGCCTGTGCAAAACGGGGAACGGCATCTTGGAGCCGATCGCCTTCCTCAGAAGGGATCTGGTTGCGGAGAAAGCCAAGATTCGTTGCCGTCATCAGGCCGGCCGTATGGGTGAGCAGATGCTTGACGGTGATCGGCTTATCGGCGGGAATAATCTCGCCCTCCTTGACATATACCTTCATGTCGGCCAGCTCGGGAATGTATTTGCTCACAGGGTCTTCCAGACCCATTTTCCCTTGCTCCACAAGTTGCAGCGCAGCAATACCAGCCATGATTTTTGAAGAAGACATCAAAGTGAAAATGGCGTCTTTCTCCATTTTCTTTCCGGTCGTGGGGTCGCTTTCCCCCTGCGCCTCGTACCAGACGAGCTTGCCGTCCTTGACGATGGCCGTGACAGCGCCCGCAATGGTGTGGGCGTCAATCTGGCTTTGGACATTGGCGCGAAGCGCATCCAGGTCGGCCTGTATCATTCCGGCCTCTGCCGGCGGAACAAGTTTCCATTCGAACTGGCCGAGGTTCTGGGCTTGGGCCGCCAGACAAGTTGCTGCAAGAGCCAAAAATATCAGTGTTTTTTTCATATTTGTGTTTTAGTTAATGATTATTCGCTTAAGGTTGTTAAGGCTGCGGACGGCAACGTCCAGCGGATTGGTGTCATACCACTCGTT
>CAMHST010000088.1 GCA_946187865.1 uncultured Bacteroidales bacterium | reverse complement strand
TTAGCGAATCTGAAAAAACGGAAAAAAGTGCGGAATCTTTTTTACGATGCTTGGAATTGTTCTTTTCCCTTGCCACATTTGGGCGCAAAACCTGGATGTATGGGATACTTGACCAAAGACAGTTCCGAGGGAATCAACCATTGTCTCGCGTGCGGAGACATCATCGAATATGGGATGGGACGGCAGGACCGGAAGTTCTGCAGCCCCGGCTGCAAGAACCGTTATCACAACAAGCGGAGAGCCCAGTCGTGGGAGCGTTACCAGCAGAAAATCCAGAAAACGCTGGAGGATAACCACAAAATTCTGAGCAAGCTGTTACAGCTTGGGCTTACCTCGATCGACCTGGTGAGCCTGGGCCGGCTCGGGTACAATTTCAATTACGTCACCTCTTATCACAAAATAGGGCGACGCAGCCTGTACAGCTGCTATGACATCACATACGAAGCCACCCCTTCCCGGATCTTCCACCTGGAAAGCCACTGGGACAGCGGTTCCGGGTTGGAGACGGAGGAAGGGGCGGTTTCTGTGCCCGAGGAGCTTAAGCAGCGCGGCTGTGCTGTTTCCGGGGATCTTTGAACAGGATCCAGAACAGGATGGCTACGACCAGGGCATATGCGGCGAAGATGTACCAGGCCTTGGGCCAGGAGGGGACTGCGGCATTGTAAACGGTGGCGTCCACCACGGCGCCGGCGGCCAGGGTGCCCAGGGTGGCGCCGAAGCCGTTGGTCATCATCATGAACAGCCCCTGTGCGCTGGAGCGGATATCTTCCGCGGCGTTCTGCTCTACATAGAGGGAGCCGGAGATGTTGAAGAAGTCGAAGGCGAAACCGTAAACGATGCAGCTAAGAACGAACAGCAGCACGCCCGGCATGGCGGGATTGCCCAGGCCGAAGAGCCCGAAGCGGAATACCCAGGCGAACATGGCGATGAGCATCACGTTCTTGATGCCGAACTTTTTCATGGCGAAGGGGATGAGCAGGATGCACAGCGTCTCCGAGGCCTGGGAGATGGCGATGAGGGCGTTGGAGTTCTTGACGGCGAAGGTGTTGGCCAAGGCCGGGTCGCTGGCGAAGGAGCCCAGGAAGGTATTGGCGTAGCCGTTGGTAATCTGGAGCGAGGCGCCGAGCAGCATCGAGAAGATGAAGAAAATGGCGAACTGGGGATCCTTGAACAGGGTAAAGGCCTTGAGGCCGAAGGCATCGGCCAGGGATTCGCCCTTTTTGCTCTTGTCGATGGGGCAGCGCGGCATGGTGAGCGCGTACCCGCACAGGATCAGGGACAGGATACCGGAGGATAAAAGCTGATAATAGGAATTCTGCATGGTGGGATGTGCCGCCACTTCCCAGGTGCCGCTTTCCGGGTTGATGAGCCAGGCATCTCCCACGGCCAGGAAATTGGTCAGGAGCATGCTGCAGATAAAGCCGACCGTCCCGAAAACCCTCATCGGAGGGAAATCCTTCACCGGATCCATGCCTTCCTTGGCCATGGCGTTGTAAGACACGGAGTTGACCAGGGCGATGGTGGGCATAAAGAAGGCCACGCTAAGGCTGTACAGGATAAAGAGTGGCGCAAACTGCACCTGGCTTCCGGCGCTCATGCAATAGAATCCGGCACCGGCCATGAACAGGCCGGCCAGGCCGTGGCACAGGGAAAGGACCCTTTGCGCCTCCATCTTTTTGTCGGCCAGGATGCCCATGAGCGTGGGCATGAAAATGGAAACGATGCCCTGCATGGCAAAGAACCATTTAATCTGTGAGCCCAGGCCGATGTTTCCCAGATAACGGCCCAGGGAGGTGAGATAGGCTCCCCACACGGCAAACTCCAGGAAAAGCATCAGGGTCAGCTTCAGGGTGACGGGTTTGATTTTAATTTGCATATTGGTTCAGTTATTGTTACAATCGTATCTACAAATGTACGAAATTTTCCGTATTTTTGCAGAATCAAACGCAAATCGATGTTCAATTTTATACGTACCGCCCAAGACCCCCAGTCGGCCGCCCGCGCCGGAGTGATAACAACTCCGCACGGAACGGTCCAGACGCCCATCTTCATGCCGGTAGGCACGGTGGGCTCGGTCAAAGGTGTGTATCACAGGGACTTGGAAGAGGATATCCGTGCCCAGATCATCCTGGGAAACACCTATCACCTGTATCTCAGGCCCGGTCTGGACACCCTGTTCAAGGCCGGCGGCCTGCACAAGTTCGAGCATTGGAACGGGCCCATCCTCACGGACAGCGGCGGTTTCCAGATTTTCTCCCTCGCCCCCATCCGCAAACTCACCCCGGAAGGCTGCCGCTTCGCTTCCCACATAGACGGAAGCCGCCACACGTTCACCCCGGAAAACAATGTAGATACCCAGCGCATCATCGGCGCGGACATCATCATGGCTCTGGACGAATGCTGCCCCGGCGACGCAGACCTGCGCTATGCCGCCAAGTCGCTCAAACTGACCCAGGGTTGGCTGGAGCGCTTCGCCGCCCGGTTCGACCAGACAGAACCCCTGTACGGCTACACCCAGGTGATGTTCCCCATCATCCAGGGCTGCGTGTACCCGGAGCTGCGGCGCCAGGCCGTGGAGCACGCCCTTTCGCTGGACAATCCCAACCGCGGCGGGTACGCCGTGGGCGGCCTGGCGGTAGGGGAGCCCACGGAAACCATGTACGAGATGCTGGAGTTTACCTGCCCGCTGCTGCCTCAGGACAAGCCCCGCTACCTGATGGGCGTGGGAACCCCCGCCAACATTCTGGAAGGCATTGCCCGCGGAATAGACATGTTCGACTGCGTCATGCCCACCCGGAACGGCCGCAACGGCATGCTGTTCACCTGGAACGGCATCATGAACATGCGAAACGCCAAGTGGACGGACGATTTCTCCCCGCTGGACCCTGCCGGCGCCTCCTTCGTGGACAGTTATTATACCAAAGCTTATATCCATCATCTTTTCATCGCCCGGGAAATGTTCGCGGCCATGGTGGCCACGGAGCACAACCTGGCTTTCTATCTGGACCTTGTCCGGACAGCCCGCACCCACATCGAGGCCGGAGATTTCAAGGCCTGGAAAGATGCCGTGGTCCCCAAACTGATGCAGCGGCTATGACTTCATTCAAAGGACTCCAGAAACTGGACTGGTACATTATCCGGAAGTTCATGGTGACATTCTTCGTGTCGCTGCTGCTGATCGTGGGCATCGTGATCATCTTCGACATCAGTGAGCGCATCGAGGACTTCGTGAAGCGGGAAGCGCCGCTGCGCGCAATCGTGTTCGACTATTACATGAACTTCATCCCGTATTTCATGAACATGTATTCGCCCATGTTCGTGTTCCTTACGGTGATTTTCTTCACATCCAAGATGACCCAGGACTCGGA
>CAMHST010000087.1 GCA_946187865.1 uncultured Bacteroidales bacterium | reverse complement strand
TAGAGCGCTTGCTTGACAGGCAAGAGGTCCGCAGTTCAAATCTGCGTGTCCTCACACAAAAGGAAAGGCCGGAATTCATTGGATTCCGGCCTTTTTCGTTATCGCTGCTCAAAGTCTTTCCCGTCCATGGGATAGACAACGCCCCACTCCCGGCGCAGGCCGTCCATCAGCTGCATGATGTACAGGATTTCCTCCCAGGGCATCTGGGGCGGCTCCAGCAGGCCTGCCTGCATGGCGTCCCGGCAGGCGTAGAACTGGTACTCATAGCCGGTAATCTGCTTAGGCACATGGATTTCCTCCACGAACACGCGGTCGTGCGTGTTCACCGTAATCTTCTGGGGATTGTTCACGTTGTCCAGGATCAGGTTGCCGTCCGTGCCGGAGAGTACGCCGATATTGTCTCCCACACAATTGGCGGCCGACTGCAGGTTGGCCAGAATGCCACCTTCCAGCACCACGGAGATGGTGTTGCTGATGTCGATGCCGGTGTCGGATTTCACGCACTGAGAGCGGATGGAGCGGATGGGCGCATCGCAGAACATGCGCATGAAATTCAGCGTATATACGCCCAGATCCAGCAGCGCGCCGCCGCAAAGCTCCGGACGCAGGATGCGCTCCTTCTCCATCATGTAATAGCTCAAAGTGGCATTGATGGTGGAAAGAGAGCCGATCCTTCCGTCGGCGAGCAGTTGCCGGACCATGCCCACCAGCGGCTGGTATCGCGTCCAGATGGCCTCGGCCAGGAAAACCTTCTTGCGCCGGGCCAGTTCAACCACAGCCTTGGCCTGCTCCAGGTTGGCCATGAAAGCTTTCTCCACCAGGCAGGCCCGGCCCTTTTCCAGGGCCTCCAAGGTAACGTCGTAATGATGCGAATGCGGCGTTGCGACATACACCAGGTCCACCTGGTCGTCGTCCAGCAGCGCCGAATAGCTGCCGTAGGCTTTTTCCACGCCCCATTGCCGCGCGAAGGCATCGGCCTTTTGCTGCGAACGGGAAGCGATGGCATAACACTGGAATCCTTCCATGCCGGAAAGGGTGATGGCGGCTTTTTCCGCAATCCAGCCGGCCCCGATAATACCTACCTTGAAAGTGCTGTTCATATGAATATCGATTAGTCCTTTCAAGATACGGTTTTTCCGCCACTTTTACAAAACTGGAAGTTAGCGTTCCATGAAAAAAGCCAGATCCGCGCATGGGACCTGGCTCATCAGATAAAACGGAAACTTTTACTGCTCCAGCTTCTGCCGGGCGTAATCCAGCGTGAGCTTGAAGGTCTTTTTTCGGGAAGAGGGTGCGTCGAACATGGCGTCGGCCATGAGTTTTTCGCAGATGCTTCGCAGTCCCCTGGCTCCCAGCTTGTTCTTGATGGACGTATCCACAATCAGATCCAATACGGCCGGTTCGATGTCCAGGCGCATGCCGTCCATCTCGAAGAGTTTCTCGTACTGGCGCAGCAGGGCGTTCTTGGGCTCTGTAAGGATGCGTTTCAGGGAATCGCGGTCCAGCTGGTCCAAATAGGTGATTACGGGCAGACGGCCCACGATTTCCGGAATCAGGCCATAAGCCCTGAGGTCCATGGCATCTACGTATTCCAGCAGGTTGTCGGCATTGATCCGCTCCTTCTCCTCTGCATTGAAGCCGATGATACGGGTGTTCTTCCTTAAAGCGATATGCCGCTCGATGCCTTCGAACGCACCGCCGCAAATGAACAGGATATTCTGCGTGTTCACATGGATGAACTCCTGTTCCGGATGCTTCCGGCCGCCTTTGGGCGGGACATTCACGATGCTGCCTTCCAGCAGCTTGAGCAAGGCCTGCTGCACGCCTTCACCGGAAACGTCGCGGGTGATGGAAGGGTTGTCGGACTTGCGGGCGATCTTGTCTATCTCGTCGATAAAGACAATGCCTCGTTCCGCCTTGGCCAGGTCGAAATCGGCCTCCTGCAGCAGCCGGGTAAGGATACTCTCCACATCTTCCCCTACATAGCCGGCCTCTGTGAGCACCGTGGCGTCCACGATGGTAAACGGCACATCCAGCATTTTGGCGATGGTGCGGGCCAGGAGCGTTTTCCCCGTTCCGGTGGGACCCACCAGCAGGATGTTGCTCTTTTCCAGCTCTACGCCGTCGTCCGGCTTGTCTACCAGATTGTGGCTGATGCGCTTGTAATGGTTGTAAACGGCCACCGACAGCACTTTCTTGGCCCGGTCCTGGCCGATCACGTACTGATCCAGGTAATCCTTGATTTCCTGCGGCTTGGGCGCCTTCCCCAAAGCAGGGGCAGCCTGCGAAGCACTCCCTTTCTTCTCTATCTCGTCCACATACTGCGCCGCCAGACGGGCACAGTCGCTGCAGATGAATCCGTCCATTCCCTGCAACAGGAACGGCACTTCGGCGTCGGTCCGGCCGCAGAGGATACAATGGTCTGTATGGTCGTTCTTCTTAGCCATTATTTGCTTTTCTTTCGAAGGATCTCGTCCACCATGCCATAGGCTTTGGCTTCCTCGGCGTTCATCCAATAGTCGCGTTCGCCGTCCTCTGCCACCTTCTTGTAGGGCTTTCCGGTATGCTGGGCGATGATATTGAACAGTTCCGTACGGGTTTTCTCAATTTCCTTGGCGGCAATGAGGATTTCCGTAGCCTGGCCCTGGGCACCGCCGAGCGGCTGATGGATCAGGATGCGGGAATGCGGGAGCGCGCTGCGCTTGCCTTTCTCACCGGCACAAAGCAGCACTGCGCCCATGGAAGCGGCCATACCCGTGCAAACCGTAGCCACGTCCGGCTGCACCAACTGCATGGTGTCGTAGATGCCAAGGCCGGATGTCACCTGCCCGCCGGGGGTGTTCAGGTACATGGTAATATCGGCCTGGGGATCGTTGGAAGCCAGGAACAGCAGCTGGGCCTGGATGATATTGGCCACATCGTCGTCGATGGGAACGCCCAGGAAAATGATGCGGTCCATCATCAGACGGCTGAAAACGTCCATCTGGGCCACATTCAGTTTGCGCTCCTCCGTAATGGTGGGGTTGATATACCCGTCATAGACAGACTGGTAACGAGAGAGGGTCATCGAACTGATGCCCCTCCCCTTCACTGCAAAATGATCGAATTCTTTCATAATTACTTCAGCTCCCGGAACTTGTCCTGGGAGATTTTCTTGGTCTGGAGGGTAACCTCTTCACGAACCTTGGCGATGGCTTTGTTGTCTTCGCACTGCTCTTCCAGACGGCGGTACTGGTTCTCGTCCTGCATCATGTTCTGGGCCGACGAACGGATGATATCCTGCGGGATGCCGGCCATGCCGTACATGGCATACTGGTAAGAGACATAGCTCTCTGCAGCGGCCTGGATATCTTCCTGGCTCACCTTGAGGCCGAACTTCTGCATGATATAGCCGCGCACCAGCTGCCACTTGAAGTCCTCGATGAAG
>CAMHST010000086.1 GCA_946187865.1 uncultured Bacteroidales bacterium | reverse complement strand
AAGTAATCAACCCCTTTAATTCCAGAAACAATGGAAAAACAGAAATACGCTAAAATCGTTAAGATCCTGCTGTGGGTGCTGATGATTCTCAGCGTTGCTGTCTTGGTCTGGGGTTGGATCACCGGATTCGAGGCCAATGACGGCGCCGGGACCAATCTGCTCCTCTACTGGGCATACATCGTCCTTGGCATCGCGCTCGTAGCGGTCATTTGCGTGGGCCTTTATGTCACGGCCACCACAAATCCCAAGGGTCTGGTCAAAATCGGTATTGCAGTCGTGGCTGCAGCTGTCCTGTTCGGCATCTGCTACCTGCTGGCTTCCGGCGCTCCGGCTATCGGATACTCCGGTGCCACGCCGCCCACTGCAACCGAACTCAAGATGACTGACACCATCCTCAACCTCGCCTACCTCGTTGGCGGTGCAGCAATCCTGTCCATCATCGTAGCAGAGGTGTTCATGGCCATCCGCAACAAAAAGTAAAGTAAACCATGGCAAGAAGAAAATTTGAAGCAATCGGTTCAACGGCAGATATTGCATTCCTTCTGCTCTGCTACTTCCTCATGACTACAACCATGGGTGAGCAGTCTGGTCTGCAGCGTCGCCTTCCCCCCATCCCGGACTCCAATCAGGCCCAGGATCAGAAGGTCAACCGTCGTAACATTATCATCGTCAGAATCAACTCTGCCGATAGGTTGTTTGCCGGTAGCGAAGCCATGGACATCACCTACTTGAAAGAAAAGATCAAGGAATTCCTCACCAACCCCACCAACGACCCCAACCTTCCCGAAAAGGAAGCCAAGGATATCGAAGGAAAAACCTATATGGTTTCCAAAGGTGTCATCTCCCTGCAGAACGACCGCGGTACCAGTTACCAGGCCTACATCGCAGTGCAGAACGAGTTGGTAAAGGCGGTCAACGAACTCCGCGACGACTTCTCCATGAGAGAGTTCGGCAAGAAGTTCTCCCGCCTGAGCGAAGACCAGCAGGAAATTGTCAAGAAGGCTATCCCTCAGAACATCTCCGAGGCAGAGCCTAAGGATACCGGTAAAAAATAACAGGAGGTAAAGATTATGTCAAAATTTGGAAGTTCCACCAATAAGAAGGAAGTCCCGCAGGCATCGTCCAACTCCCTTTCCGATATCGTGTTCATGCTCCTGTTCTTCTTCATGGTAACCACGCAGATGCGTGAAACCGAGAACAAGGTTATCGTGAAGCTCCCTGAAGCTTCCGAAGTTGCCAAGTTGGAGAGAAAGGACCTGACCGCCAATATCAACATTGGTAGCCCTACCCGCCAGTATCAGGCCACGTACGGTACCGATGCCCGTATCCAGCTCAACGATTCTTTCAAGACCATCGCCGACATCCGTGACTTCATCGCTTCCGAGCGTGATGCCATGTCAGAGGCAGAGCGGTCCCTGATGACCGTGAACCTCCGTGTCGATGAAGATGTCCGTATGGGTATCGTTTCCGATGTAAAACAGGAGCTGCGTCGCTGCTCCGCCCTGAAGATTATGTACGCCGCGCGCAAGCCCGGGAAAGACTAATCTCCAAGGAACAACATCGCATCAATAAAAAAAGCAGCCTTTCGGGGCTGCTTTTTTTGTATCTTTGCGTCATGGAAACAAAGAACCCTGAACTCAAAAGCTCGCTCCGGACCATGGCCGTGGGATTCCTGGTACTGGTGGCGCTTCTCATCTGCTACGGCGCCATCCGCGCCAGCCTGCGAAAAAGGGCGGATGTCACTCCCAAGTACATCTTTCTGTTCATCGGCGACGGCATGGGGAATTCCCATGTGGCGGCAGCGGAGTCTTATTTGTCCTGGAAAAAGGGGAAAATGGGCGGAGAGCAGCTTCTGTTCACCCAGTTCCCGGAGCTCTGCATGGCCTCCACCTACTCGGCCGACCATCAAGTCACCTGCTCATCGGCATCGGCCACAGCCTTCTCCAGCGGGCATAAGACCAATAACAACTTTATCGGCGCCACGCCGGACAGCCTCCCTACCCGGCCGTTCAGCATGGATCTCCGGGACAAGGGGTACAAGATCGGCATCATGAGTTCGGTCCCCATCAACCACGCCACTCCGGCGGCCTTTTACGCCCACCAGACAGACCGCTGGGGGTACTATCCCATTACGCTGCAACTTCCCGCGTCAGGCTACAACTTCTTCGCCGGACCCGGCTTTGCCGAATATGCCGGCCGCGACGGAAGCCGGAAGCCCACAGACACATTCCTGGCAGAGAATGGCTACACGGTGTGCTACGGGCCGGAAGAGTTCCGCGCCAACATGGATAAAGACCACCTGGTATTCTGCCAGGAGAGCAACCGCGGAAAAAGCGCGAACGAGTACACCATAGACTACGATACAAGCTGGACTCCCCTGTCGGAGATGCTGCGCCTGGGGCTGGAATACCTGGGAGAGCGGGACCCGTTTTTCATCCTTTGTGAAGGCGGAGAAATAGACTGGTGCGCGCACGAGAACAGCGTTTATCCCATGGTGCAGGCCATTCTCCGCTTCGATGACGCCATCCGCGTGGCCTATGAATTCTACCAGGCCCACCCGGACGAAACGCTTATTGTAGTTACGGCAGACCACGAAACCGGCGGCCTCGCTCTTGGCTACAATTTCGACTGGCAGTTCTCCGTTCAGGACTGGGACAGGATAGAGGCCGAATGGGTGGCGGAAGGCTGCCGGGATACCCTCTCTCACGAAGACAGGATGCGTTTCCAGAACCAGTGCGGCTTTGGCTGGACTACAAATGAGCATACTGGCGCCCCCGTGCCGGTATATGCCATCGGGAAGGGAGCCTCGCGTTTCCGCGGAAGGATAGACAATACCCAGATTCCCTCCCTGATCGTCCGAAAATAATTCTTACCCGCACATCCCTTCCATACTCCGACAGGGGAAGGTTTTCCCTGCCTGGCCATTTTGCAAGTGTACCCTATATCTCAATTGTTCAATGATTTATCCTGTCAGACAAATCGCCGCCGTTTGTTGGGGAATCTGCGCTGATGCTTGTATTTTTGCAGCCAAATTAAACTAAGACTATGACTGCAACAATAAACAAAAAGACTATCGGCAAAGCAAGAATTGGCGTTATCAACAGGAATTCTTATCTTTGTACAGAAAAATAACTGTCGCTTACCTGTTTCTCTATAGGGAATCCGCGAAATTTAATATAAACGAACAGGTAACAGGTAGCTGCAAGTGCTTACGGCACGGGCAGCTTTTCCTGTTCGTTGGCTCTTCGCGGAAGCCCCCTATAGGAACTGCCTGTGCTTTTTTTACATGCACCCGTGCAGTACACAGGAGAAAGAGCCCGGGAAAGGGAAGAGGATCTGCTTCGGAAGAACCACAGTCTCAACGAACTGGTCCGTTACTACAAAAAGCAGCTTGGCGCACGGCTCGCACTGGACAGGCAGACCCAGATCCACCTCTATCGGCAGCAGTACACAGATATCGGCAAACTCCTGTACCTATGGCAGGTGGCGGAGACCCGGCAGCTGACCGACCATGAAAGGGTGTACCTGGCCGGAAAGATCCTTCACAGGGTGAGCGGGGGACACGACGGCATGGGCACCCTCGTTCGCGACATCAACCGGCAGTTTGGCAATGTGCTGGTCCACCTGCAGGACGACTTTCCGGACCTGAAGCCGGAAGATTTCAAGCTGTTCTGCTACCTCGCGGTAGGATTCGACAACGACCTGATGGCCGAGTTGCTGGGCTTATCGGGAAAAGACCTGCTCTATACGCGGAAGACACGGCTGAAAAAACGCCTGGAGGAATCCCGTTCCCCCTATAGGGACTTGTATCTGGACCTGATAAAGGAATAAAAAGCCGGAGTCAAGTTGCCGAATTGGGGAAGAAGTGTTATCTTTGTACGATTTGAAAACAATTCGTATGGAAACACTGAAAAGAAGCAAAATAAAGGCGCTGCTCGCCATGGAGCCGGGCCGGGAAGTCCTTGCAAAAGGCTGGGTCCGCACCAAGCGGGGCAACAAACAGGTCAAATTCATCGCCCTCAACGACGGCTCCACCATCTACAATATCCAGGTGGTGGCATCGGCAGAGCTTTTTGACGAAGAACTGTTCAAGCGCATCACCACCGGAGCGTCCCTGTCGGTCAAAGGAGAGCTCACCGCCTCTATGGGCAGCGGCCAGGCCGTGGAAATCCAGGCCAAGGAAATCGAGGTCCTGGGAGA
>CAMHST010000085.1 GCA_946187865.1 uncultured Bacteroidales bacterium | reverse complement strand
CCGATAAGAAGCAGGTCGTAGATGGGCTGCGTCCAGTCTCCGCCGTTCTGGGTAGAGATGGCCGTGGTGGGCATGCCGCCGAACATGGAATCTGTCCAGTATGTGGGATTGTCCGGATGTGCCTTGTTCCACTCGTTCATCTCGTGCGACATCCCGATATAACCGGATATGTCGCTCTGATTCACAATCTTACCCTCCAGAACCTGCGGCACGAATCCATAACTCAGGGCAAGGAACAGGGCCACGATACCCGCTCCGACAGCTATCTTTTTCCAATATTCTTTCATTTCGTAAGCGTTTCTAATAATTGAGCCAATTCGTGGGCGGTTGCACGACGGGAATACCGGCCGATATCCCCTTGGGTTGCCGGGACACCACCCGCAAGATGCTGCTGCCAGGCCTGTTCCAGGAAGGTGCGCATGGATGAGGCGTCTTCCCAGCCGGCCGTGATGCCGGCCTGGCTGCTGGCCAGTACGCGGGCCATGGCACCGTCAGGCTGGCCGATGCCCAGCACCGGGCGGCGGGCGGCGAGGTATTCGAACAGCTTGCCGGGCAGGATGGGCTTATACTGAGGGTCGTTGCGAAGCGGAAGCAGCAGCAGGGTGGCTGCGCGCTGCTCACGTACGGCATCGGCATGGCTGCAGGGACCCAGCGGCACCACATTGCCGGAAAGGCCTTCCTGCGCGATTGCATCCAGGATTTCCCGGTCTACGCGACCCACCAGGCGAAGCCGGAACTGCTCGCGGAAATCCGGGTCTGCGGCGGCCATCTGCCCCAACACGCTCCAGAGCGTCAGCGGGTTGCCGTCGGCCGCAAACAGGCCGGTATGCACCAGGTTGAAAAAACCGTCAGGGGCCGGGGCCGGTCCCGAAAAGTCTTCCTGGTCAAAGCCGTTGGTGATCATGGCCACCGGCGTACCGGTCATGGCCTGGAAGTCTTCCTGCATGAGCGGAGTACAGGCCAAAACGGTGTTGCAACTGTCCAGCACGGATTTTTCCATGCGCAGGAGCTTCCGCCAGGTCCCCCTGGTCATCGGCAGGTGCTTCAGGTAATACATCTTGCTCCACGGGTCCCGGAAATCCGGAATCCAGGGAATGCCCAGGGCCTTATGCAATTGCTGGCCGATTAGGTGCACGGAATGGGGCGGACCTGTTGTAACAATCACATCGACAGGATGTTCCGACAGGTACTTTTTCAATGCTTTCACGCTGGGCTTAACCCAGCCCACGCGCGGGTCCGGGATAAAGAGATTGGCCCGGATCCAGAGGCTGAGCCGCTGCTTCCAGGTCTTGGGACCGGAAGAGATTTCCGTCACCTGGGTGCTTTTGGCACCGGTGAGCTTGCGATATGCGGCATACGGCTCCCAGATGGGACCGCGAAGCACCTCCACGCCGGCGGGCACTTCGGCCTCGAAAGAAGGGTCCAGCGAGGGATAATCGGCATTCAAAGGGGCCCACACAACCGGCTCCCAGTCCTCTGCAGGCAGGTATTTGACAAATTTCACCCAGCGCTGCACGCCCGATCCTCCGGACGGCGGCCAGTAGTACGCTATGACCAGCACCCTTTTCACAATCCCAGTTCCTCCTTCATAGCCCGCAGCAGGTCAAAGGCCTGCAAAGGGGTGAGATTGTTCAGGTCGGCAGCCTTGAGACGGTCCCGCAAAGACTCCAGCAGCGGGTCTTCCAGCTGGAACATGGAGAGCTGGATGGAGCCGTCGCGCTCTACCCGTCCTTCTTTCACCGTATGGGGCTTAACAGGCGTAAGCGCGCCGATTACCCCTAATTTTTCGCCGTTCTCCAGTACTTTTAACGTGCGTTCTGCGCTCTCCAGCACCGGGGCGGGCATGCCGGCCATGCGGGCGACATGGATGCCGAAGCTGTGCGCCGTACCGCCTTCCTTGATCTTGCGCAGGAAAATCACCTCCCGCCCCACTTCTTTCACGGTAACATGGTAATTCTTGACGCGCGGGAACACGCCTTCCAAGTCGTTCAGCTCGTGATAGTGGGTGGCAAAGAGCGTCTTGGCCCGTTTGCCGTATTCGTGGATGTACTCCACGATGCCCCGTGCGATGGACATGCCGTCGTAAGTGGAGGTACCCCGGCCTATCTCGTCCAGCAGCACCAGTGAGCGGCTGCTGAGGTTGTTCAGGATCATGGCGGTTTCCAGCATTTCCACCATGAAGGTGGATTCGCCCCGGGAAATGTTGTCCGTGGCGCCCACACGGGTGAAAAGCTTGTCGAACCAGCCGATTTCGGCCTTTTTGGCCGGAACGAAAGAACCCGCCTGGGCCATGAGTACGATAAGGGCCGTCTGGCGCAGGAGGGCGCTCTTGCCGGCCATGTTGGGACCGGTAAGGATGATGATCTGCTGCTTTTCCGTATCCAGATAGACGTCGTTGGGGACATACTCCTCTCCGGCTTCCATCAGTGTCTCGATCACAGGATGGCGGCCTTCCCGGATGTCCAGGGCTTTGCCATCGTTCATTTCGGGGCGGCAGTAATGACGCTCCAGGGCCTGCTGGGCAAAACCGGAGAGGACGTCCAGTTTGGCCAGAATGCGGCTGTTACACTGGATATCGGGGATTTGCTGCTGGATGCGGGCGATCAGTTCCCCGTAGATGCGGGTTTCGATGGCGTATATGCGGTCTTCGGCCGTGAGAATCTTTTCCTCGTACTGTTTGAGTTCGTCGGTGATGTAGCGCTCGGCGTTGACCAGGGTCTGCTTGCGGATCCACTCCGGGGGCACCTGGTCCTTATAGCTGTTCCGGACCTCTATGTAATAGCCGAAAACGTTGTTGTAAGCAATTTTGAGTGAGGAGATTCCGGTGCGTTCCGCCTCCCGCTGCTGCATCTGGAGAAGATAATCCTTCCCGCCTTCAGAAAGGCTGCGGAGCTCGTCCAGCTCCGGATCCACACCCGTGCCGATCACCGGACCCTTGCCAATCTGGACCGACGGCTCCGGAGCAATCACACGCTGGATTTCGGAGAGCAGTTTTTCGCAGTTCCGAAGCCCTTTCAGGAGCTTGGACAGGGCCTCCGGCCCCTCCTGCAGGCGCGCTTTAACCGGCCCGGTCAGGGCCAGGCCGCGACTGAGCTGCATCACTTCCCGGGGGAAGGCTTTTCCGCTGGCTATTCGGCCCAGAATCCGCTCCAGGTCCCCGATTTTTCCCAGGTCCAGCTGCGTCTGCTCCAGGATATCCGGATGCTCTGTGAAATACTGGACGATATCGTACCGCTCGTTCAGCTCTTTCAGGTCCATGATGGGCATGGCCAGATAGCTGCGGAGCAGACGGGCGCCCATGGGGGAGGAGCACTTGTCCAGGGTCTGGACCAGCGACACGCCGTCGGCCCCGGAGGCGCTTTGGAAGACCTCCAGGTTGCGGAGGGTGAACTTGTCCATCCACACGAATTTGGCCTCGTCTATCCGGCCGATGGTGCAGATATTCTTAAGTCCGGTGTGCTGCGTCTGCTCCAGATACACCAGCAGCGCTCCGGCGCTGCATACGCCAAGGGGATACGGGTCTATCGCAAAACCCTTGAGGCTCTCTACCCCCAACTGGCGCTTAAGGCGCTCTACGGCGGCATCGTACACGAAAGCCCATTCGTCGATGGACGTGGTGTAGATATCGCCGAAGCGCTCCCGCAGCCCTTTCTCGTAACCGCGCTGTACCACCAGTTCCTTGGGTTTCAGGGAGCCCAGCAGGGTGCCGATATAGTCCAGCGAGCCCTGCGCCACCTGGAACTGCCCGGTAGAGACATCCAGGAAAGCGGCGCCGCACCGGTCTTTTTCTATCGTTATGCCGCAAAGGAAATTGTTCTCTTTCTGCTCCAGCATCCCTTCCCCGAAGGAAATGCCCGGCGTAACAATTTCCGTGACACCCCTTTTCACCAGCTTTTTAGCGAACTTGGGGTCTTCCAGCTGGTCGCATACGGCCACCTTGTAGCCTGCACGCACCAGTTTGGTGAGATAGGTTTCGATGGCGTGATGCGGAAAGCCGGCCATGGCAATGGGCCCTTTGTCTCCGTTGGACTTTTTGGTCTGCACCAGGCCCAGCACCCGGGCGGCCGTGATGGCGTCGTCCGAGTACAACTCGTAGAAATCACCCACCCGGTACAACAGCAGCGCCTCCGGGTGTTGGGCTTTGGTCTCGAAATATTGTTTGATGAGGGGAGTATCCTCCGCCGTCTTTGCCATAATCCTGTGATTGAATCAGGCAAATTTACAAATTTTTACGGAAAACTCGGCTTACAGGAACAGGTTGGTCACAAAA
>CAMHST010000084.1 GCA_946187865.1 uncultured Bacteroidales bacterium | reverse complement strand
GCCGATGGTACTGACCCACCAGTTGGGAGAGTAGGTAGCTGCGGTTCTTCGGACAGCCGGACGTCGAGCAAGACGCCCGGCTGTCTTCGTTTTATACTAAAAGACAGGAGATTAAGTATAAAGTCCCCCGTTGATGGAGATGACTTCTCCGGTGATGTACGATGCGTCGGGGGAGGCCAGGAAGCCCACCAGGGCAGCCACCTCCCCGGGATCTCCGAAACGCGCGGCGGGAATGTCTTTTTTGAGGGTGGCTTCGTCCAGCCCCTCTACCATGTCGGTATGGATAAATCCGGGTGCTACGGCATTGACTGTCACTTTTTTGCGGGCTACTTCCTGGGCCAGCGCCTTGGTGGCGGCGATAAGGCCGCCCTTGGCTGCAGAATAGTTGGTCTGTCCGGGCAGTCCCTTGATTCCGCTAAGTGATGTGACGTTTACAATTCGGCCGTATTTATGCAGCAGCATGGGCTGCAGAAGCGCGTGCGTGACGTTGTAGAAACCGTCCAGGGTGGTGTCCAGTACCTTTTTCCAGTCGGCCTGTTCCATCCAGATGAGCAGGTTGTCCCGGCGGATGCCGGCGTTGTTCACCAGAACCTCTATATACTCTTCCGGGTGCGCCGCTTTCCACCCTTCCAGGGCGGCGGTGACGGCGGCTCCGTCGGCCACGTCGAACTGCATCAGTTCGCCACGGCCCTCTATGAGCGCGAGCGTCTCCTGTGCCGCTTCCCGGTTGGACACGTAATTGATAAGGACTTCGTAGCCCATCTGATGGAGCTTCTGGCAGACGGCCCGGCCGATTCCGCGGCTGCCGCCGGTGACGAGTGCGTATTTCATGGTGCAAAGCTAAACAATTCGTTGATGACATTGGCCCCCAGGATAACCGAGCAGGTGCGAACGGCCGTGTAACTGACCCCGAGGATACCGTGCAGCCCCAGGTTCTGTCCGGTCAGGAACAGTCCGGGAAGGGGCGTGCGCGGGGAAACCACGCACAGGCTTAACTGGCCGCTCTCTTTGAGGATTCCGTAGGCCGATCCGCCGGGTGTGCCGGTAAAGCGCTCCCAGGTTTCCGGGGTGCTGGTCCAGAACTGCTCCACGGCCTGCTCCAGCTCCGGAAAACGGGCCGAAGCCTTCCGGATAAGCGTGCGGGCAAAGGCCTCCCGGTCTGTCACCGGGCTTTCCACATGGATCATCAGATCCACCGAGCGGGCAAACCCGTCCGGGCCGGGATTGTCGAAACAAACCAGCATACCGTCGATGGAGACGGCATGCTCCAGATAGCGGATTCCCTTGGGCTTGAGTTTGATATACGTGGTGAAAATGCCCGTTCCGTTGCTGAGGACAGACAGTCTTTTCAGATATGACGGGCGCAGCGGAGGTTGCACCAGGGCGGCGGTAAGCTGCGGATGGATGTCCGACACGCAGATCCCTTGGTACAGGCTTCTGTCGGCACAGCGCACCTGGCACTGTCCCGGGCCGGCAGGTGTGATTTCCACGACTTCCTTGCGGGTGAGGACGCTGCCGCCGCGGGATACGATTTGCTCGCTCAATGCCTGGACCAGGCGGGCTCCGCCGCCTTCCAGCCGGTAGCTTCCATTCATGAAGTGGTAGCTGATATGGGCATATTCATGCAGCGAAACCTCCTTCAGGGGAGATTGCAGCCGAAGGACGGGCCCCAGGAAGATTTCCTGGTCCAATCCCGCCGCGCTGAGCCAGCGGGCGGCGCTTGTGCCCGCTTCTTCGGAAAAATCGGTCCCGATATCGTAGGCTAGCGGGGAGAGGGCCTTCAGGGCGGGGACATCGGCGGGCCTGGGCAGGAAATGGGAGACCCCGTTCACGACGACCTCGTCTGGGGAGTCCACTTTTTTCCAGGGCAGGTCCATCAGCCCCAACGGCTGGAAAACCTGGTACAGTGGTTCGCCCGGAGCCAGTGCCGCCACTGAGTGGAAGCCTGTCTGGAAGCGAATGCCGCCCCGCACGAACGACTGCAGGCTGCCGCCCACCTGCGCTCCTTTTTCCAGGACCGTCACCCGGTACCCGCTGCGGGACAGGATGCAGCCGCAGAGCAGACCGCCCAGTCCGGATCCTATGACAACAGCCTCAGGCATTCCTAATAATCAAAGTGGAATTGGTTCCGCCGAAGCCGAAGGAATTGGACAGGAACGTGTCAAACTTGCGTTCCAGCCTTGTGGCCGGAATCCAGAGGTGGCAGGAATCCTCGTCCGGATTCTCGAAATTGATATTGGGCGCAATGAATCCGTTTTTCATCATCAGGATGGAATACACCACTTCGGAGGCGCCGGCCATCCACATCTCGTGGCCGGTCTGCGACTTGGTGGACGTGACCGGAATGGTTTTCTCTCCCAGTACCCGGAACAGGGCTTTGGCTTCGTTGGCGTCTCCCACGTGGGTGGAAGTGGCATGTGCGTTCACATAGCCGATCTCCTGCAGGGAAACGCCCGAGCGGCGGATGGCCATCTCCAGCGAGCGGGCCGGGCCGTCCACATTGGGGGACGAGATATGGTCTCCGTTGGAAGAGAAGCCGTACCCCAGGACCTCTGCCAGGATGGGTGCGCCGCGGCGCCGAGCCGATTCATAGCTTTCCAGGATAACGGTGGCCGCACCGCCGCCGGGAACAAGCCCGTCCCGGTCGCGGTCGAAGGGGCGGCTGGCGGCCGTGGGGTCCGATTCCCGCATGGAGAACGCGGAAATGCCGTCGAACGAGCCGGTTGCGGCCATATTCACCTCCTGCGCACCGCCGCAGACTACCATTTCCTGCAGGCCGTTCTGGATCAGAAGCGCCCCCAGGCCGATCGCGTGCGACCCGCTGGCGCAGGCACCGGAAACCGTGAGGTTGATGCCCTTGAGGCGGAAAATCACCCCCAGGTTCATGGTAACGGTAGAGTTCATGGACTGGAAGATGGCGCCGCTGCCGCAGAGCATGGTGTCTTTTTTCTCCACGATCTTGGCGATGGAGTGATAGACGGCCTCCGCCGTGCTGTCATTCCCGTACAGCAGGCCCACTTCGTGGCTGTCCAGATAATCCTGGTCTATTCCGGCGGCGCGCAGGGCGTCCCTTGTGGCACAGTAGGCGTACTGGGCAGGTTCCGGCATATATACCCGCTGGGAGCGGGGAAGTTCCCCTTTCAGCTCCGGTTTGGGCACATTGCCCGTAAGGCCGGAGCGGAAGCCCATGGCCTTGCGCTCCGGGTCCAGGACGATTCCGGATGTCCCTTGGTAGAGGGAATCCCTCACCTGGTCCAGCGTCTGGCCCAGGCAGGACCAGATACCCATCCCCGTAATGACGACTCTTCTTTGTATCATGTTTGCTCTTAGTTCTGATTATTTATGCAAAGATACCAAAAAAATGGCTATCTTTGTAAAGTTTACGTAAACTGCTGACTATATGGAATACAGACCGCTAACCGCCGGTGAGATACAGTGCCTGCAGGAGAGGGGATGCAAATCCGACGACTGGAGCCTCGTAGAAACTTCGGATGCCTCGTCCGTACAGTATATCAGAAACGTCCGTTTCTCCGGACGGGTGCGCTTTGGCAGTTTCCAGGCGGATTTTACCCTTCCTGGCGGGCTCAAGAAGCACTCCGGCATCAGAAACGCCACCCTGCATAATGTCACGGTGGGGGACAATTCCCTGGTAGAGAACATCACGGACTACATCGCCAATTACGATATCGGCCACGACAGCTATATTGAGAACGTGGACATCATCCTCGTAGACGGCCCCTGCCGTTTCGGCAACGGGGTAGAGGTGTCCGTGCTCAATGAAACCGGCGGCCGGGAAGTGAAAATCTTCGACCGGCTCAGCGCCCAGACCGCCTATGTGCTGGCCATGTACCGGCATTGCCCGGAAGTGATCAGCCGGCTGAATACCCTCATCGACGAATATGCCCAGGCCCAGACGTCGGAGCGGGGCGTTATCGGCAACCACGTCTCTATCCGCAACACCCGTTTCATCAGTGGCGTCAGGATCGGGGACGGGGCCGACATTTTCGGCGTAAGCCGCCTGCGCAACGGCAGCGTCAACAGCAACATGACAGCGCCCGTCACCATCGGCCATGGCGTGATTGCCGACGATTTCATCATCTGCAGCGGCTCCTCCATCACGGACAACACCACCCTGGAACGCTGTTTCGTGGGGCAGAGCTGCCGGATGGGACACGCCTACAGCGCGTCGGACTCCCTGTTTTTCAGCAATTGCCAGGAAGAGAACGGAGAGGCCTGCGCCATCTTTGCGGGGCCGTTCACCGTCACCCATCACAAGTCCAGCCTCCTGATCGCCGGCATGTTCTCGTTCATGAACGCCGGCAGCGGGTCCAACCAGTCCAACCACATGTACAAACTGGGCCCCATCCATCAGGGCGTGCTGGAGCGCGGCTCCAAGACCGCCTCGGATTCGTATGTGCTCTGGCCTTCCCGTATCGGCGCGTTCTCGCTGGTGATGGGCCGTCACGTCACCCACTCGGACACCACCAACCTGCCGT
>CAMHST010000083.1 GCA_946187865.1 uncultured Bacteroidales bacterium | reverse complement strand
GCCAAGGGATTTGCCCTGGGCGTACGGGTGGAGCACCCGCAGTGGCTCATCAATCAAATCCGATATCATGGTAAATATCAGCCGTTTATGCCCACGGCGGAGTATGCCTTCGTGCAGCAGGTGGAAGGGCGCGGCGTGTTTTCTTTCTGCATGTGCCCCGGCGGCATCCTGGTGCCGTCATCTACGGAAGACGGAACGGTGGTCCTGAACGGCATGTCCAATGCCGCCCGCAATTCCAAGTGGGCCAACGCCGGCGTGGTGGTGCAGATCGAGCCCGGAGACCAGCCGGCATCCTATGAAGGCCCCTTTGCCCTGATGGACTTCCAGCGGGACATCGAGCGCAGCATGTACCGTTACGTGCAGGAGCACGGCGGCACCCACCCGCTCCAGGCTCCGGCCCAGCGCATGAAAGATTTCTGCCGGGGTATCCTGTCGGCCGACCTTCCCAAGACGTCCTATCATCCGGGCGCCCTGAGCGCACCGCTGCACGAACTGCTCCCGGAGCATGTGGCCATGCGCCTGAGGCGGGCATTCCCCCAGGTAGACCGGCAGATGCACGGCTATTATACCAACGACGCCCTCCTGCTGGGCGTGGAATCCCGCACCTCTTCACCCGTCCGCCTGCCCCGGAACCCGGAGACACTTGAACACGTGGATGTTCCCGGCCTGTATCCCTGCGGGGAAGGGGCCGGATATGCCGGCGGTATCGTTTCCAGCGCCCTGGACGGCATCAACTGCGCGCAAATGTGCGGATAATTTGCTATCTTTGCAGCCGCTATGGCAGACTATATCCTGGGAATAGAATCTTCGTGTGACGACACCTCCGCGGCCGTCATCCGCGACGGCGTGCTGCTGTCCAACGTAATCGCCTCGCAGCAGGTGCACAAAGACTTTGGCGGCGTGGTGCCGGAGCTGGCCTCCCGCGCCCACGAGCAGAACATCGTTCCGGTGGTGTCCGAGGCCATCCGCAAGGCCGGAATCAAGGCCGATGACCTTACGGCCATCGCATTCACCCGCGGCCCCGGCCTGCTGGGGTCATTGCTGGTGGGTACCTCCTTTGCCAAAGCCCTGTCCCTTTCCCTGGACATCCCCATGGTCATGGTCAACCACCTGCAGGGGCACATCCTGGCCAGTTTCATCCGACAGCCGGACGTTCCCGTGCGGGAACCGTCCTTCCCGTATCTGTGCCTGCTGGTTTCCGGCGGCAACTCGCAGATCGTGAAGGTGGTGAGCCCCACCGAGTACGTGATCCTGGGGCAGACCATCGACGACGCCGTGGGGGAAGCCTTCGACAAATGTTCCAAAATGTTGGGGCTGGGGTATCCCGGCGGCCCGGTCATCGACCGCCTGGCACAGTCCGGAGACCCGGAACGGTTCCACTTCGCCAAACCCAACATTCCCGGACTGGACTACAGTTTCAGCGGGGTCAAGACCTCCCTGCTGTATTTCGTACGGGACCAGATGGCGCTGGACCCGGCCTTCCTGGAAAACAACAAGGAAGACCTCTGCGCCAGTTTCCAGAAAACCCTCATCGACATTCTCCTGCAAAAGCTCATCCGCGCCGCCAAGGAAACCCGCATCCGGGAAATTGCCATCGGCGGCGGAGTAAGCGCCAACAGCGGCCTTCGGGAACGGATTGTCGCAGAAGGAATTAAGCGGCACTGGAACACCTATCTCCCGGAGCGCAAATTCACCACGGACAACGCCGCCATGATCGCCGTGGCCGGCTGGTTTCAGTACAAGGCCGGCGTCCGTACCCCCCTGGACGTGGCCCCGGTTTCCCGCATGGCCGACTTCTGATCAGCCCGGAGAGGCTTCGTTCTCCGAATGGGAGAGGTGGTTGTTACTTTTGGGAGAGGTGCATTTTTTTGCGGTGCACCTCTCCCACTCAAAACGGACTGTAGCGCGTTGAGTGGCATTATCTAAGGGAGAGGTCCAGACCAAAAAAATGCACCTCTCCCAAAACTTCCCGAGACCTCTCCCACCGACCGGGCGGTTTGGAAATCCGGGCGGAAATGCCGATATTTGAACAGGTCAAAAACATACACGCACGCCATGGGAAAATACAATCAAGATAAGCGGGTGGTCCTCACCCTGGACGCAGGGGGACAGTCGTTCCGTTTCAATGCCATGAAAGGGGAGGAGTTCATCCTGGAAACACTTGTCCTTCCGTCGCATGCAGACAATCTGGACCGTTGCCTGGAGAGCCTCCGGAGCGGGTTCAGCCAGGTGGCTGCGCAGCTCGGGGATATCAGGCCGTCGGCCATCAGCTTTGCCTTTCCCGGCCCGGCCGACTATCCCGCCGGCATCATCGGCGGGTACCTGCCCAATTTTCCCGCCTTCCGGGAGGGGGTGGCGCTGGGGCCCTTCCTGCAGGAGCAGTTCGGCATTCCCGTGTTCATCAACAACGACGGGGACCTGTTCGCGTTCGGGGAGGCGCTGAGCGGCGCCCTCCCTGCGGTGAACGCCCGTTTGGAGGCCCTCGGAAGCCGGAAATGCTACCGGAACCTGATCGGCTACACCATCGGCACCGGGTTCGGCGTCGGCTGCGTGATTGACGGGCGGCTCAACCGGGGAGACAACAGCTGCGTGGAAACCTTCTGCCTGCCCAACCCCTTCCATCCCGGTATGATTCTGGAAGACAGCGTGTCCATCCGCGCCGTGCAGCGGGTGTACCGGCATCTGTCCGGTGAAAACGAGAGCGGTCTCTCGCCCAAAGACATCTTCGACATCGCCGAAGGCCGGCTTCCCGGCGACAGGCAGGCCGCCTGCAAAGCTTTCGAGAAAATGGGCCGTGCGGCGGGGCAGGCCATAGCCACGGCTGCCCAGCTTATGGACGGGTTGGTGGTGATCGGCGGGGGCATATCGGCATCGGCCAAATACTTTATGCCGGCCTTGCTGGAAGAGATGCGGGGGACGGTGCAGACCCTCTCGGGAGACACGCTGGACAGGCTTCAGATGAAGGTGTACAACCTGGACGACGAGGCCGAATTCGCCGCCTTCGCCCGGGGAGAAGCCCGGGAGCTCAAGGTCTATGGCAGCGACAAAACCGTCACCTACGACCCCCAGAAGCGGATTGGCGTGTGCATCGACGCCATGGGAACTTCCAAAGCCATTTCCGTGGGGGCATACGATTTTGCCCTGAGCCAGCTGGACGCTTAGCCCAGTTTCACAATCGCTTTTCCCGCACGGCCGTCTATGCATAGGATAAGCGGCCGCTCCAGCTGCACGTGCCGGAGCCATTGGGTCTCGAACACGGCAGGGAGCGCGTCCAGGGCGCTCAGGTCCAGGGCGTCGCCGGGGCGGGAGTAGGGGTCTACGTTCACGTAGCCGGCGTTGAAGGAGGTGAGGTTCTGGAAGAAGTGGGTGCCCTGGCTGGGGTCTACGCGGAAGTCCGGCAGGGAGCACTCGATGAGGGCCTTGGTCTCGGAGATGTCGCTCCAGGCCACGGGCACGCCCAGGGTGGGGATGCTGGAGCCCCATCGGCCATAGCCGATCAGGACATACTGCCGTCCCGCTGCCCGCATACGGGCGTTGAGCTCACGGAGCTCCGCGGCCATTTCCACCGTCTTCATCTTGTCAAAAGCGTCTGCCTTGAGGTAAACGATGTCCCGGATGTCCGGGATCCAGCCCGTTCCCAAGGCGCTTTCGGAGAGCACCAGGGCATCCGAACAGTCGATCTCCCGCCAATCCACTTCTGCGTGCAGGCTGTCGGAGGATATCGGCCTGATTTGCAGCGCGTTGAAAATGCCGGTTGAAAGTTCTGCTGCAAATTCAATCTCTACGCTGCAGTTCATCTCTTCCGTGCAGATGTCCAGCAGTTTCTGGACGATGGGCGCCAGCGGGAAAGTGCCGTAGCGGAGCACGTGTGCGAAGGTGACGATCTTGGGCCCGCGCGGGAAGGGAGAATCCACGATGCGCAGGTTCTCATAGTCGTAGGTGGACACCACTTTGGAGAAAGCCTGGAAGCGCTCGCACTCCGAAACCGGGATGCGTTCCAGGTTCACGGCGTCGTCTACCGAGGTCTTGAACTTTTCCGGCCGCAGGTTCAGCGCGTACATCACCTGCTGGGTTTCCCGCATGGCCAGATCCGGCGTGGAAGTCTGCAGGACGTGTTTGGGGTAGGCGGGGGAGAAGCGGAGCACCTGTTCCCCGTCCACCACGGCCTTGCCCAGGCCGAAGGCCACCTTCGCGATACCTTCCTCGGCCTTTTCGTAGCCGATGGGGTAGAAATTCACGCTCCGGGCAACGCCCGAAAGGGTGGGGAAGAAGTAGCCCTGGTCTTCCGCGCCGCAGATTTCCTGCAGGACGATGGCCATCTTCTCTTCAGAGATGACATTGGCCGTGGCCGTGATATAGCCCTTGGATGCCGCGAAATAGACCGACGCATACACGCTTTTGATGGCCTTGGCCAGCAGGCGGAGCTGCTGGTCTTCGTTTTCTACGGCCGGGATCATGTAAGTGGAATAGACACCGGCAAACGGCTGGTAATAAGAATCTTCCAGTTTGGACGACGAGCGCACGGCGAGGGGCGTGCGCACCACGCGGATAAAGGCCCTGAGCGCTTCGGTCAGGTCTGTCGGGAGGTTGGACGACACGAATTCGGAGAGGATCTCCGCATCCGACACGTCCGAGTTGATCACGTACTGCAGGCCGTTTTCCAGGATGAAGCGGTCGAAGTACTCGGTGGC
>CAMHST010000082.1 GCA_946187865.1 uncultured Bacteroidales bacterium | reverse complement strand
GACGGAACGTCGAAGTAGTCCAGCGGGAAGGTCATCGGCAGTTTGCCGGAAGGATTCACTTTACCGGTGAGCACATCGGCAACGGCTCTTGCGCCTTCCTGTCCGGGGCTCCAGGGGAGGACGATAGCATCGGCCATATCCTTCCAGGATGCCGTCTCAATGACACCGCCGATCTTCAGGACCACAATCACTTTCTTCCCTTCCTGGTGGAAGGCGGTGCTCACGTTCTGCAGGAGTTCCATCTCCACCGCCGTAAGCTTGAAATCATCCTTCAACTTGCGGTCAAAGCCTTCGCCGGCATTGCGTCCAAGGACAACGATGGCCGCATCGGTATTCTTGGCGTTGCCGCCGAAAGTGCCTTCAGGAAGTGCCGTCTCAGGGAGTTTGCTGCCTCCGAAAAAGGCAAGAAGAAGGTCCATGAGGGAATTGCCGGTGGAGGACAGTTTCCCCTTTGCCCGCTCATAGTCACGATGCAGGGCATAGAAGTTCTTCAGATTCTCCTCCAGCGTAAAACCGGCTTCTTCCAGCGCCTGGGGCATCTCAACAACATAAGCCTTGTTCACCGAGCCGCTGCCGGTACCGCCGGCCACGAAATCGACGGAAGAAACGCCGTAAAGGGCGATTTTCTCATTTCCCTTGAGTGGAAGGGTGTGGCCCTCGTTACGGAGCAGGACAATGGATTCGGCGGCAGCCCTGCGGGCAACTTCTGCGTGGGCCTTGAGGTCGGGGCTGTTTGAGAACTTGTGTCCTTTGAATCGGGGCGTCTTGACAATGTATTCCAGCACGCGGCGCACATTGCGGTCGAGCTCTTCCTGGCTGATCCGGCCATCTTTTACCCCGGTCATAATCTTGTCTATCTCCTCCGGGCTGCCTCCTTCCATCAGGTCGTTGCCAGCCTTGACGGCCGCTACGGTATTGTCTTTGTTCCCCCAGTCCGTCATTACAATGCCATCAAATCCCCATTCTTCGCGGAGGATGGTGGTAAGAAGATCGTAACTCTGTTGGCTGTAGGTGCCGTTCACCTTGTTGTAGGAACTCATTACCGTCCAAGGATGCGCCTCCTTTACGGCAATCTCAAAGTTCTTGAGGTAGATTTCACGAAGTGCTCTCTGGCTCACGCGAGCATCATTCTCATTGCGGTTGGTTTCCTGATTGTTCCCGGCATAATGCTTCATGGACACGCCAACTCCCTGGCTTTGGATGCCATTGATGTAGGCGGCGCCCATCTTTCCGGAAAGCAGCGGATCCTCCGAAAAATATTCGAAGTTCCGGCCGCAAAGCGGGTTTCTATGAATGTTCATGCCAGGAGCAAGAAGGACATCAACCCCATACTCCAACACCTCGTTGCCCATAGCTGAAGTCACATCTTTCACAAGATCCGTATCCCAGGAGCTGGCCAGAAGGGTTCCCACGGGGAAAGCCGTTGCATAATAAGTCTTGCTGTCTCCGTCACGGGTAGGGCTGATCCTAACGCCTGCAGGGCCGTCTGCAAGGACGGTTCCGGGAATGCCCAGCCGCTCCACCGGGCGGGTATTTCCGGCGGCACCGGGAACTTCGGCGGCGACGCCGGTAGGGATACCGCCAATCATGATGGGCTGGGCGCCGCCCACCAGAAGCTGCACCTTTTCCTCTACGGTGAGGGCCTTCAGGATTTCGTCAATGTTGTCTTCCCTCAAGCGGGGCTGCGCAAATGCCACAGAGCAAGCGGCGAGGGCCGCAAGAGCTACAAGTATCTTTTTCATATCTTTATTATAATTGTTTTACTATCAAGTGTTTCTCCTTTAACCGTCAATTTGACGACTCCTTTTTGGGTGCCCCTTATAATGGCCTGCGCTTTCCCGTAATGGCTGGGATAGCGGCCATCTCGGAAATAGTAGCCGTCCGGTATGGGACAGGCGCTGCCAAAGCCAAGGAGTTCACCGCCTTCCACCGTGCAGGTAAGCACCTCATCGGCCATGGATTCCGTTACTGAGTTCTCTCCAGCGATGTCGACATTCACATAAATGAGTTCGCCGGGAGTGTACTGCTGTTTTTCTGCCTTCAATTTCAATTGCAAGGCTCCGCGGGCCGATTCCATGCGCGCATAGGTGCGTTCGTTATCATCATATATGGCATACGCTTCCAGCGTGCCGGGCTCGTACGGAACTTCAAAGATGGCGATGTTTCCTTCAACTTCCACGATTCCCATGGAACGGCCACCCATAAGCAGTTCGGCCCTTGGTGCATTGGTGATGACTTCCACCGTTGCCTTGATGCCTTCGCAGCCCTTCCAGCTCCAGCTGGGGATGGAATTGGTGAGTCGCCAGGAAGAGCGGTAAGGGATATCCTCCCGCACCGGACGGACGCATATATAAGGTTCCATCGGCTTATCCGAGAAAACGGTTTTGGCCAGGAAGGCCTCCCCTTCGGGATTGCCAAGGATGTCGAAAGCGCCGAAGTTCCCCAAAAGCCAGGGGTAAGGCTGAGCAAAGCGGGACGATATACCGTAACGCCAGGCGCCGGCGCCGGTTTCGCCGATGTAGTCCCAGCCGGTCCAGCAGAAGTCGCCGATTACGTTCGGGAGGCTTTTTACCAGGTTCCAGTTGCGATGCAGGTTGGTAATCATGGTTTCGCTTCCCACTATCAAACGGTCCGGATGCATTTCCTTGTCCAGTGCGTAGCGGGGTTCTCCGTAGTTATACCCCGCAATGTCCAGCATATCCAGGAAGGGGCTCACGAAGCCATCCACCTCGGCGCTCTTAAGCGCCTCGTTCCCGGAGGCATTGTTCTGGGCATTGGCCTCGTTGAAATCCAGGCTGGAAACACCGGGATCCATCGGCCGCATCAGCATTTGGATAAGAAGGTCCATGGTGGCGGCCGATTGCTCCGGCTTATCTTGGTTGCGGTAGGCATCGGACAGGATGCTGAGGTTAATACCGCAGGTGACGGGCCTTGTACTGTCCAATTCGTGTATTCTGTCAATCATCTGAGATGCAACCTGCATTCCTCCAGGAAGGGCCGGCTCTGTGAGTTCATTGCCGATGGAATACATGATAACGGACGGATGATTCCAATCCTTTCGGACCATCGCCTCAAGGTCTTCCTGAAAATGATTGGGGAAGTCCGTGTGATAATCGTATTTCATTTTACTGGCGAACCAGCCGTCATACAGTTCATCCATTACATACATTCCCAGCCGGTCACAGGCACGGAGCATCTCCTCAGAGAGAGGATTATGGGCCGAGCGGATGGCGTTGAAGCCCATTTCTTTCAGTTTTGAGATGCGCCTGAAAGCGTCATCCTCATATTCTGCCGCGCCCAGGATACCGTTGTCATGATGCAGTCCGCATCCTGCCAGAAGCACGTTTTCTCCGTTAACGCGGAAGCCTTCACGGTCCCATTCAAGGGTTCGGATACCGAATTCCTGCCGGGCCGTGTCTTTTACTTTCCCTCCACTCAGGAGTTCCACTTTTGCAGTATAGAGGTGTGGATGCCCGGCGCTCCAAAGCATGGCATCCGGAATATCCATCTCCACATTGCCACCTTCGGCCTTGGTGATCAAGCGTTCCCCATCATAGATGCTGACGCGGACAGTTTCACCGTTGTGGAGGGTTTTCACAGAAATTCTTGCAGGTTTGACAGACAGCGTCTCAATCCTGACATCCTTAATATGAATCTTATCCTGCACAGTCAGATGGACGGGCCGATAGATTCCGGCTCCGCTGTACCAGCGGATGTTCGGGGCCTCGGAATTGTCCACATTCACCCGGATGACATTATCTCCCCTGACAAGCAGTCCGTCCAGGCATACGTCGAAGGGCGTGAAGCCATATGCATGCTTCCCGGCCTCAACCCCGTTCACGGAAACCGTAGTATTGCGGTATACACCGCCAAAGTGAAGGACAACATGCTTGTCCAACCAGGCCGCAGGTACCTGCAAATGCTTTTCGTAGTGATAGATACCGGTCTCGAAATAGGCACTGCCAAAGCCGCTTGGTGCATCGGCACGGCGAATCTCCGTCTGCATGGCGTCGTGAGGCAGCGTCACTGTTTTTTGCTCCGGGACAGCATCGGACCAGAAAGTCCATCCGGCGGTAATATCGTCTTTGGGCGCGCAGGAGGCGAGCATCAGAAAAATACATATGGCAAGTCTCGTTTTCATTGGCTATCGTTTTCTGTGGCAAAGATACTTGCCTTCACGCGTATGCACTCCCCGCGTCGTACAATTATGTATTCAATTCGTCCAAACCGGCGTTTTGGATAAATCGGCGAAGAAAATGAACAGATTGAATCGCACATGCGGGAAATAATCCCCATCTTTGCAAAAGAAAAACAAAAACCATGAAACGAATCCTTCTCAGTCTCGCCCTTGTCTCCACACTGCTATCCGCTTGTGGCGGCGGCTCGAATGCCCAGAACGCCAATGCGCAAAAAGGCGCCGATATGGCCAAACTCCTGGCGATGCAGGCCCAACTCACCGACTCCCTTCCTCCGCTGGTGGACATTGAGCAGCGACGCGTAGAAATCCCCTTCATCACCAAAGGCGACACGGTGTCCGTGCGTCCGGTGCATATGTTTATCCCGCAGAAGGCTAAAAAGCCCATGCCTGTTGTATACATTCCCCACTACGAGATGAAGGACGACGCCCTGGAACTCCGCCAATATCTTGCCGAAGGATGGGCGGTGGTTTCTCCCACGGACTTTGACAACGCCTACAACGGCCAGCTTACCGATGACGATCTGGTGTTCAACAACGCTGCCCTGTACACCGTCCGCCA
>CAMHST010000081.1 GCA_946187865.1 uncultured Bacteroidales bacterium | reverse complement strand
GGTGGTGCGGTTCAGGGTGGCTTTCCACCAGGCGTCGAACACGACGTCGTCCAGGGGCCACTGCAGGCCTTCCGACGTTACGCGGAGGGAATTGTCGGCCGTGAAGAAGGAGAAGCGCCGGCCTTCTCCCAGATGCAGGTCGCAGGAGTCCGTGACGGCAAAGGCGGTGCCGAAGTCCGATACCATGCTCACCCGGCGGGTGCCAAGGTCGAACAGCCGGGTGTATTCCATCAGCAGGCCCAGATTGCCGACAGTGTGGTCTTCCCGAAGCCCGGTGGCTCCCAGGATGCAGATTTCTTCTACGGCGGGATATCGGCCCAGGACATAGCGCATCGCTTTGGTCTGGTCGTTGTCGTCCTGTTCTTCCACCCGGACAATCAGAGAGGCATAGCGTTCGCGAAGTTCCGGATCCAGGGAGTCCATGTCGCCGATCACGGCATCCGGCACGCGGGAGTCGCCGTATCGGTGCAGGAACTTTTCAAAGGCACCGTCGCAGCAGACCACCACGTCGGCCTGGTCCAGCAGATAAAGCGGATAAGGCTCGGTGGGAAACAGGCCGTCGCACAAGATGACGGCATTAGTTGTCTTCATGGGGCTTGGCTTTTTCAATCTCGGCCTTGGAAGTGCCCTGGGTGGTGGTATAGGCCGACGGATTCCGGAATCCCAGCAGGAAGGACTTCACGTCCATGCGCTTCTTGCCGGAAAGCTGCAGGTCCGTAATGGCGATGGCACCGTCCTGCGTAGCCACGGCGAAGTAAGTCTTCCCGTCGCTGAGGACCGTTCCCGGTTCGGCCGACGGCAGGTCGTACCGCATCTGCCCGAAAAACACCTTCAGCTGCAGAGGCTGTGTTCCGGAAGAACGGGCCTCTCCTTCCGGGACCACCGGAACAAGTTCCGTGTAGGCGCCGGGGTAGGGCGACAGGCCGCGGATGAGGTTGTACACGTGGCGGGTGGTGTCCCGCCAGTCGATATGCTGCAGTTCGCGGGTGATCTTGGGGGCGGGCTTGAGCAGTTCCGAGCCCTGGATGAAGCTTCGCTGCACCCGGAGTTCCACGTTATTCTGCACCAGGCCTTCCACGGTTTCCACCACCAACTGCGAACCCAGTTCCATCAGCTTGTCGTGCAGGGTGCCCGCCGTGTCCGTAGGCTCCACCCGGCACTCCGAGCGCAGGATGATGCCGCCGGTGTCGATGCGGCTGTCGATCATGAAGGTGGTGACGCCGGAGATGTTCTCCCCGTTGATCACGGCCCAGTTGATAGGCGCAGCGCCACGGTACTGCGGCAGCAGGGCGGCGTGCAGGTTGAACGTGCCCCGCTTGGGCATTCTCCAGACCACCTCCGGCAACATCCGGAAGCCCACGACTACAAAGAGATCGGCCTTCCAGGCGGCCAGGTCGCTGAGGAATTGCTCGTCCTTGAGCTTTTCCGGCTGCAGCAGCGGCAAGCCATGCTCCACGGCGTATTTCTTGACGGCGCTCTCGTTCATCTTGAGTCCGCGGCCGGACGGCTTGTCGGGCACCGTAACCACACCCACCACATTGTATCCGCCTTTGACAAGGGCGTCCAGCGGGCCCACCGAGAATTCCGGCGTTCCCATATAGACAATAGGAGTATTTCTGAACATACGGAAGAATTTACTTTTTGCACGGCGCCACCAGGTTTTGAACAGGTCTATATGCAAGATACTGGAATCCTGGATGGCCTTGTAGGTAAGGAACGCCCCGATGGGCGCCAGGACGAAGGCCGATGCAAACTTGCCGATGAAAGCGGTGGTGCTGCCGTTATTGGCCAGGCGCTCGCCGGTGATATCCACCACCCAGTACAGCACGAAGAACAGGATGGAGATGATGGCCGGCGTACCCAGGCCGCCTTTTTTGATTATGGCCCCGATCGGTGCGCCGATAAAGAACAGCAGCATGCAGGCCAGGGCTTTGGAGATCTTGTTCCAGATCTCTACGTTCGTCCGGTAGACGAGATGGACGTTGTCGTACACTTCGAGGATTTGCCCACGGGCATCCTGCGCTGCCTGCCCGGCAGCAGTGGACGCATTTTCAAAGGCGGTCATCTTCTCTCTGGGCGTACTCCACTTGTAATCCTTGATCGGCGCCATGGCTTTGTCTTCCTTCTCCCGCCAGGTTGAGTCCAGTTGGGAGCGGAACAGCAGGCCGCTGGCGCGTAGAAAATGCAGCGCCCGCCTGTCCAGACCGCTTTCCAACAATTGGGTAAGGGAGTCCCTTCCCACGCGCAGGTCCTTGATTCCCATAGACTTTACCTGCTCCCCGTAGCGGGCGGAATCGGACTGGTGGTAGGCATAGTTTTCCAGGGGAATCACCAGTTCCTGCTTCCCGAAGTGGATGCGGCGCACGGCCAGGGTTGTGTCCTGGTATTTCCGGGTATTCTCTTCCTGGTAATTGGTGCCGTTGTAAAGCTGGAAAGTGAGGTAGTCCTTGGACTTGGACATTTTCAGGAGACCGCTGTCGGCCACGGTAAGGCGGGTGTTGCCGCGCTCGCCGGTGTGGTCATACACCTGGATGTGGTACATCATGCCGGTCTGCTTGTTCCGCTGCTCCACGCGCAGGATATAGCCGTCAATACCGTCGTAGAACGTTCCGGTGGGGATTTTGATCTCGGACTTGGTTCGGCCGATATCGTCCCGCATGGTGTAGATCTGGTTGATGGAATAGGGAACCAGCCGGTCTCCGATGAAGAAAGCGCCGATACTGATGAGCACCCCCACTGCGATCATGGGCGCCAGCACTCGGGTGAGCGAGATGCCGGAGGCTTTGATGGCGGTGAGCTCGAATTTCTCGCCCATGTCTCCCAGGGTCATCATGGAAGAGAGCAGGGTGGCCAGCGGCATGGCCAGCGGCAGCGTCTGGATACTGCCCCACATCAGGAATTCCAGGATTACCTTGAATTCCAGGCCTTTTCCCACCAGCTCGTCAATGTACAGCCAAAGAAACTGCAGGGCCAGGATGAAGATGACAATGGCAAGGATCGCAAAAAACGGTCCCACAAAAGACTTCAATATGAACCTGTCCAGTCTCTTCATGCCGATTTCCGGCTATGTTCTTTAGGCAGAGGCAATCTCTACAAGCTTGTCCAGCGCCTGCGGAAGGCCTTCCAGCGTCCGTCCGCCGGCCGTTGCCAGGCCGGGTTGTCCGCCGCCGCCGCCCTGGATGAACTTGGCGGCTTCGCGGATGTCCTTGCCGGCATTCTTGCCCTTGGCTACAAGGTCGGCCGAATACATCAGAATCAGGTTGGGCTTGCCGGCGTAGGCGAAAGCTCCGCAAAGGGCCATGTTCTGCACTTTCTTCTGCAACATCAGGGCCACATTGCGGGCAATGGCCGGGTCGATGGAGGAGTCGAAGCGGACGAGTTTGATTCCGCCCACCTGCTCTGCCTTCTGTTCCAGTTTTTCGGCCAGTTCGGCGGCTTTTTCCGCGGCGATGGCTTCCAGCTGTTTGCGGGCGTCGGCGTTCTCGGCCACCAGTTTTTCGATGGCGCCGGTCAGGTCCGGGACGTTGTTGAACAGGCCCCTTACCGTCTTCAGCAGGTCTTCCATCAGCTGGATGCTCTGCTCGGCGGCGGCTCCCGTAACGGCCTCGATCCGGCGTACACCGGCCGCCACAGCGCTTTCTGCGCGTACCTTGAACAGGCCGATAGTGCCGGTGGAACGGGTATGGGTGCCGCCACAAAGCTCTACGGAGTCTCCGAAGCGAACCACCCTCACTACATCGCCGTATTTCTCTCCGAACAAGGCCATGGCGCCCATGGCCCGGGCCTCATCCATGGTCGCATCCCGCTTTTCGCAGAGGGGCTCATCGGCCCGTATAAGCTGGTTCACGCGGTTTTCCACGGCCCGGAGTTCCTCGTCCGTGACCTTCTGGAAATGGGAGAAGTCGAAGCGGAAATAGTCTGCGCACACGAACGAGCCCTTCTGCTCCACGTGGGTGCCCAGGATTTCCCGCAGGGCCTGGTGCAGCAGGTGGGTGGCCGTATGGTTGTTCATGATCTGCTGGCGGCGCTCCCCGTTTACCGTGAGGGTGAATGTCTGTGCGCTGTTGGCGGGCAGTTTTTCCGCCAGGTGGATGCTCAGGTTGTTCTCTTTGACAGTGTTCAGGATCGCGATTTTCTCGCCGTCCTCACCCACGATACAGCCGGTGTCGCCTACCTGGCCGCCCATTTCGGCATAGAAGGGGGTGCGGTCGAATACCAGCTGGAAATACTCCTTGTTCTTCTGCTTCACGGTGCGCTGTTTCAGCAGGCGGGCGCCTTTGACCTCGAGGGTGTCGTATCCCTCGAAGACCACCTCGTCGCCGTCGGCGAAGACGGTCCAGTCTCCGAACTCGTTGGCGGTGGCGTTGCGGGCGCGTTCTTTCTGCTTCTGGAGCTCCACGTTAAAGCCTTCCAGGTCTACGGTGTAGCCTTTTTCGGCGGCGATGAGTTCCGTGAGGTCTATCGGGAAGCCGTAGGTGTCGTACAGGACAAAGGCATCCGTCCCGGAGACCACTTTGGTGGCGGCGTTGCGGGCCATGTTGTCTTCCAGCATGCGGATACCGCGGTCCAGGGTGCGCAGGAAAGCGTTTTCCTCTTCGCGGATCACGTTCTCGATGAGCTTCTGCTGGGCGGGGAGCTCCGGATAGGCCTCTCCCATGTCGGCCACCAGCTGGGGCACCAGGCGGGTGAGGAAGGGCTCCGTGAAGCCCAGGAAGGTGTATCCGTAACGCACGGCGCGGCGGAGGATGCGGCGGATCACGTAGCCGGCCTTCACGTTGGAAGGCAGCTGGCCGTCGGCGATGGAGAAGGCGATGGC
>CAMHST010000080.1 GCA_946187865.1 uncultured Bacteroidales bacterium | reverse complement strand
CCGGTTAGGACTTTTCTATTTTTTTTGTTCCCGGAGGGCTTCCCAAGCGGCGTGCGGGCACGAAAAGTGGTCCCAAACGTTCCCGGAGGGCTTCCCAAGCGGCGTGCGGGCACGAAAAGTGGCCCCAAACGTTCCCGGAGGGCGATATTTCCACAAAACCTTGGAGATAGTACAACCTTTTTTACATTGAGCAGATTTGTCCCGTGCCCTCCAGTGGATCCGGAACGGAAACTGACACTTCTTTGCCGGACACTCCGGAGCAGGCGCAGAAACTTCTGAAAGCCTGGGACGTGCGTGGGCGTTTGAAGTGTTTTTTAAACCATTTGACACATTCTTGGAATTCTGCCAGCAGATTCTTGCCTAACTTTGTAAAAACCACATAGGCATGAATCTACATCTGGCACTTTGGGTGACCGGCTTCTTTTTTGTAACGGCAGCCGCGCATGCCCAGAATCCCGTTATCCGGACTTCATACACGCCGGATCCCGCTCCGTATGTACACGGGGACAAAGTGTATCTGTTCACCGACCATGATGAGGACGACGCCACCTACTTCAAGATGAAGGACTGGCTCCTGTACAGCACGGAAGACATGGTGAATTGGACCTACATGGGCGCTCCGGTCTCTACGGCCACCTTCGAATGGGCTTTCCAGGGAGACCGCGCCTGGGCGTCCCAGGCGGTGGAGAGAGACGGCAAATGGTACTGGTACGTCTGCCTCACGGAGGCCGCCACAAGGGCCGATGCCCTGGCCGTCGCCGTGGCCGACCAGCCGCAGGGGCCGTACAGGGATGCTATCGGCAAACCCCTGGCCACCGGATTCGCGTTTATAGACCCTACCGTTTTCATTGACGACGACGGGCAGGCCTGGCTGTTCTGGGGCAACAAAGGCTGCTGGTACGGCCGCCTGAACGACGACATGGTCTCCTTTGCCGATGGCTACCGGGAAGTGCCCGATTTCCACGACCCTGCCTGCTTCGGCCCGGAATCCCTGAAACCGGACTGGAGCCAGGGCGGCAAGGAAGTGATGATGGTGGGCTATGAGGAAGGTCCCTGGGTGAGCAAGCGGAACGGCCTGTACTACATGGTCTATCCCGCAGGCGGTGTGCCGGAGCACATGGCCTATTCCACCGCCCCCACCATCGACGGCCCCTGGACCTACCGGGGACGCATCATGGACGAGGCCGTGAATAGTTTCACCATCCATGGGGGAAACATCCATTTCAAGGGGCGCGACTACATGTTCTATCACGACGGCCGCCTTCCCAACGGGGGCGGCTTCCACCGGGCTACCTGCGTAGAGGAATTCTCTTTCAATGCCGACGGTTCCATCCCCTTCATCCCCTTCACGGAGAAAGGCGTGGAGCCGGTTGGCACCGTGGACCCGTACACGATGGTGCAGGCAGAGACCATGGCGTCGTCCTGGGGCGTGAAGACAGACCGTCTCGCCGGCGACCGCCACTGGGTCACCTCCATCCACAACGGCGACTGGATCAAGCTGCGGAATGTGGACTTCGGTGACGAGCCCGCCGTGCTGGTGTCGCTGGAAATGCTGAACTTCAAGAATCCCGGCACCGTGGACTTCTTCCTGGACGAGATGGGCGGCCGGCCGGTGGCCTCCGTCCCCGTGAACGGGGAGAATATGCTGGTAAAAGCCCCGGTGGATGCGCGCGCCAAGGGCGTACACGACCTGTACCTGCTGTTCCGCGGCGGGGACGAGGAGCTCTTCGACCTGGACTGGTGGGTCTTCAACCACCACTTGAACATGCCCATCATCCAGACCAAATACACCGCCGACCCTGCACCCATGGTGTATGACGGCACCGTGTACCTGTACACCACCCATGACGAGGACGGCGCCCAGGGCTTCCAAATGTACGACTGGCTCCTGTACACCAGCACGGACATGGTCAACTGGACCGACCACGGCGCCGTGGCCTCCCTGGCCGATTTCGCCTGGTACGACGGCACCAACGGCGCCTGGGCCGAATGCGTGGTGGAGCGGGACGGAAAGTTCTACATGTACTGCCCCATCCACGGGCACGGCATCGGCGTCCTGGTGGCCGACTCTCCCTTCGGCCCGTTCAAGGACCCGCTGGGCCATCCGCTGGTGTGGCAAAAAGAGCACTGGGAAGATATAGACCCTTCCGTTTTCATCGACGACGACGGGCAGGCCTACATGTACTGGGGCAATCCCCACGTGTACTGGGCCCGGCTGAACAAGGACATGATCTCGCTCCAGGGAGAAGTGCACCGGATCGACTATCCCATCGAGCATTATCAGGAAGGTCCCTGGATCTACAAGCACGACGGGCGCTACTACCTGGCCTTCGCCTCCACCTGCTGCCCGGAGGGCATCGGCTATGCGATGAGCGATTCCCCGGTGGGCCCCTGGAAGTCCATGGGCCATATCATGGACCGCACCTGGCGCACCCGGGGCAACCACCCGGGCATCATCGAGTATAAAGGCCAGTCGTATGTCTTCGGCCTCAATTATGACCTGATGCACCTGAAAACCTTCAAGCATGCCGAGCAGCGGAGCGTGTCGGCCGCGCCCATGTACTACGAGGCCGACGGTTCCATCCGGAAGGTCCCGTACTGGCTGGACAATGTGCTGGAGCAGGTTGAGCCGTTCAATCCCTACCGGAAGGTGGAGGCGGAGACGATGGCCTGGGGCTACGGGCTCAAGACCGATGTGGTGGAAGGGCGGGGGATTGTGCTCCGGGACATTGACCCGGGGGAGCACCTCCTGGTGAAAGGCGTGGACCTCAGCCGGGGTGCCAGGCGGCTGACCGCCTGCGTGGAAGGCGCAGCCGGCATCGAGGTGCATCTGGACGCCCCTGACGGCCCGCTCTGCGGGACGCTTAGCAGCACGGATGGAAAGGGATTCCGGGAGGTAAGCTGCAAACTCTCAGGTGCTTCCGGGCTGCATGACCTGTATTTTGTCTTCACCGCCGGCGGCTTCCGCTGGGACTGGTGGCGCATGAAATGACATCAACCGTTTTAATCATTATCTATATGAAGAAACTCATTTATCTGCTTTCGGCCGCGCTGCTGGTGGCATGCACGGCTGCCGAGACTGCCTCTCCGATCCTGACGGTGGAGGGCGGTAAAGTCCAGGGTGTCCCTGCCGACCTCCCGGGTATCACCGTGTATCGCGGCATCCCTTATGCCGCTCCGCCTATCGGCGAGCTCCGTTGGAAAGCCCCTCAGCCCGTCGTTCCGTGGGACGGCGTGAAAGTGGCCGACCGTTTCGGCCATCCCGGTTATCAGGCCGTGCACTATCCCGGCAACTACTTCACCGAGTGGGGTTATGGCGAGGAAGCCCAGTGCAGCGAGGACTGCCTGTACCTGAACGTCTGGACCCCTGCAGCTGGAAAGACCGGAGAGAAACTCCCTGTCGCATACTGGATCCACGGCGGCGGTTATCGTGAAGGCTGGGGCTCCGAGCCCGAGTTCGACGGCCAGGAGTTTGCCGCGAAGGGCGTGGTGCTGGTCTCCATCAACTACCGTCTGGGCGTGTTCGGCTTCCTGGCCCATCCCGAGCTCTCTGCCGAAAGCCCGAACGGCGTGTCCGGCAACTACGGTGTGCTGGATATGATCCAGGGCCTGAAATGGGTGAAGCAGAATATCGCCCAGTTCGGCGGCGATCCTGACAACGTGATGATCTTCGGCCAGAGCGCCGGTGGCGGTGCTGTCCGTACGCTTGTGGAATCCCCGCTTGCCCGCGGCCTGTTCAACAAGGCTGTGATCATGAGCGCCGGTGGCCTGAACGGTGGCCGTGGCGGTGCTGCCGCTTCGCTCTCCGATATTGAAAAGGCCAACAAGGAGATCCTTGACTGGGCCGGCCTGACCGACCTGAAGAAAATGCGTGCTGCCGGTACGGAAACCATCTACGCGCTGAGCACCATCTATGCCAGCGTGAACAACAAGGGCGCCGCCGGCGGTATGTTCGGCCGCGGTCCCGCACTCACCGGTGCCCCCATCGTGGACGGCTATGTGTCGCTGAAATCCTTCGACGAGGCCGCTGAAGACGGCTCCCTGGCCGATGTCCCCTATATGATGGGCTTCACCCAGGACGACATGGGCAACATGACCGACGGCATCGCCGCTTTCTGCCTGAACCGTGAGCAGAAGGGCAACAAGGCCTTTGCCTACCAGTTCGCCCGTCCGCTGCCGGACGACGGCAGCCAGAAGGTGCCCGTGCTCAAGGGCGCTTTCCACTCCTCCGACCTCTGGTTCGTGTTCAAGTCGCTCAAGCACTGCTGGCGCCCCTGGACCCAGGGCGACTGGGATCTGGCCGAAAAGGAAATCACCGCCTGGTCCAACTTCGCCAAGTACGGAGACCCGAACGGCCCGGACGGCGGCGAGTGGACCCCTTACACCAAGGCGAATCCCAAGTTCATGATCTTCAAGCTGGACGAGGCCGACAAGGAAGCTTCGGCCATGGGTGACCCGCTGCCCAGCCAGCGTGCCGCCGCCTGGCCCGGTGCGGCTCCCGCCGCTCCCAGACGCTAATCATCCGGTTGGATAAAAAAAATTGGAGGCTGGCTCGTCATGAGTCAGCCTCCATTTTACAATCCGGTAGTTTGCGCTACTTCTTGAACAGCATCGGAGCCATCTCATACAGGCAGCGGCGCCAGGTGAGGAACTCGTGTGCGGTGCCTTCGGAGACATAGCCCTTGGCGTTGAAGCCGGCATCCTGCAGAGCCTTGGCGGCAGCGCGGATCTGGTCCGGGCCTTCCTTACCGCCGCAGCCGACGAAAATACCCTTGACACCGGTACCCTGAACTTCTTCCGGAGTATAGACACCGCCGCTCAGGAGGCCGTACCAGCCGAACATCTCGGGACGGGCCAGGGTGATG
>CAMHST010000079.1 GCA_946187865.1 uncultured Bacteroidales bacterium | reverse complement strand
CGGGAGAAGCGTGACCGTTTTGACGACGTGGTGGCCGCCGCCCGCCGTGCCGACGTGGTGCTGGTGTTCCTGGGCGAGGAAGCCATCCTTTCCGGCGAGGCCCATTCCCTGGCCGACCTGAACCTGATCGGGTCCCAGAGCGAGCTTCTGAAGGCCCTGAAGGCCACCGGCAAGCCCGTCGTGGCTACCGTCATGGCCGGCCGTCCGCTTACCATCGAGCGGGACCTTCCTTCCTGCAACGCCCTCCTGTATGCCTTCCATCCCGGGACCATGGGCGGACCGGCGCTCGCCAACCTCATCTTCGGAGACGTGAACCCGTCGGGCAAGACGCCCGTCACCTTCCTCCGGACCGTGGGACAGGCGCCGCTGTATTATAGCCACAACAATACCGGAAGGCCCTACAACGGCGAAACCTTGCTGGCCGACATCCCCTTGGAAGCCGGACAGACCTCCCTGGGCAACACGTCCTATTATCTGGATTACGGCCCTTATCCGCTCTTCCCCTTCGGCTATGGCCTCAGTTACACAACATTCTCCTATTCAGGTATTTCCCTGGATAAGGAGGTATATGGGACCGGCGACACCATCACCGTTTCCTGCACCCTGGCCAATACTGGCAGGCAGGAAGGCACCGAAGTTGTACAGGTGTATGTGCGCGACCTTGTCGGGTCCATTACGCGTCCTGTGAAGGAGCTCAAGCACTTTGAGCGGGTGAGCCTGAAAGCCGGTGAAAGCCGCACACTGCAGATGCAGATCCCCGTTTCCGAGCTGGCTTTCTTCGGCCTGGACGGCGTGAAGAAAGTGGAACCCGGGGAATTCCAACTGTGGGTGGCCGGGGACAGCAACTCCGGCGAGCCTGTTTCATTCCAGGTAAAATAGATAATGGAAAAAGGTATCAAGTTTGTTTTATTTCTGCTGGTTTTCCTTGCTGCGGCTTCCTGCGGCAAGGAAATTCCGGTAGAGGGGCCCAAACTTCAGACCATTAACCTTGAAACCGAAACCCTTACTCTTTCTTCAGGGAAAACGGGCGAGGTCTTTTTTTCCGTCGAAGAGCCGGGATTCGGCTTCGACCTTGCCTCGGACGTGGTTTTGTTCACGCCGAGTTCCCAGGCTCCTGCAGGTTTTTCCCTGCAGGCCGTCCGGCAGGAAGGCCCTGAAGGCCGATATTGTGCCGTCCTGCAAGACAACAACTCGGGGGCAGACTATTCGGAAGAGGTCCGTCTGGGAATCCGGCAGGCTGCCGGAACAGACGTGTATGTTTTCTCCAAATTCTTTACGGTAAAGGGGGAAGATGCCGGCTTGCACGGGGTGAACCTCCGTACAGGACTGCCTACGGTCTATATAGACACGGAAGGAGGGGCTCCCATCGTATCCAAGGAGGACTATCTTCCGGCAAGCCTTTCTATCAGGGGTGAGGCCCAATGGAATGCCGACGCCCTGTCCTGCCAGGTCCGCGGCCGGGGCAATACCACCTGGTGGTGGCCCAAGAAGCCTTATCTGGTGAAACTGGACAAGAAAGAGTCTGTCCTGGGCATGCCCAAACACAAACGCTGGGTGCTGCTGGCCAATTTCATGGACCGCACCCTGATGCGGAACCTGGTTTCCATGCGCGTGGCCTCTTTCACGTCGCTGGACTGGACGCCCCGCTGCCGCAGCGTGGAGCTGGTCCTGAACGGAAAGCACCAAGGCAATTATCTTCTGATAGAGCAGGTGCGGGTGGACAAAGACCGTGTTCCCGTTACGGAGATGACGCCTGAAGACAATGACGGCGAGGCCGTTACCGGCGGATACCTGCTGGAGCTGGACTTCCATTACGACAACGAGGTGCAGTGGATAGACCCGCATGGGAAATCCAGCGATGCCGTTCCCGGCCGCGGCGTCCCTTTCGGGGTCAAATATCCCGATCCGGAAGATCTGACCTCCGCGCAGCTCGCCTACATCAAAAAGTACATTTCCGACACCGCCACGGCCCTGTACGGATCGGACTTCAAAGATCCGGAAAAGGGTTATGCCCGGTACATCGACGTAGATTCTTTCGTGGATTACTGGATTGTGTTCGAGGTGATGGGAAACCACGAGCTGGGCAATCCCGGCAGCGTGTATTTCCACAAAGACCGCGGCGGCAAACTCGTGGCCGGTCCCTGCTGGGACTTCGACTGGGGCATCCTGTCCTACAATACATCCCCGCATGCCCGTACCGGGTTGGTCAACGAACACGCCATTTGGTATGACCGGCTGTTTCAGGATCCCGCCTTCCGGCAGAAAGTGAAGGACCGTTTTCAGGAACTCCTGCCCAAGCTGGAGACCATCCCGGACTTTATCCGGGAGACGGAACTGGCACTGGAAGCGTCGGCCGGGCTGAATTTTGCCATGTGGAACCCGGCTGAGGACGCCTCCATGAACGGCGGGCAAATTATCAACGGCGACGAATATATGAGTTTCCACAACGCCGTTCAGCGCATTGGGTCCATATACGAAGACCGGCTCCGTGTCATTGCAGAAAAGTTGTAGCTTATGAAAACAGTCCGAATCTTTTTCTTTGTCCTTTTAGCCCTGGCCGGTGCCTGTACGTGCAACCGCCCCGCCCCGGACAATCCGGTGACGCCGGACCCTGTCCCGGATCCTGCCAAGGTAGCCAAAGTCTATACGACGACAGCCTCGGGCACCAAGCTGATGGCCGAGAGTGAGATTACCCTTGGAAAGCCTGAAGATGCCGTTTTTTACAAGGTAGAGCGCTCGGGTGAGCGCTTCCAGGCGGTGGACGGGTTCGGATTGGCCATTACCCAGGCCAGCTGTTATAATCTGCTGCTGATGCCTGATTCCGACCGTACCGCATTCCTGACAGAAATGTTCAGCCGCAAAGAAGGGCTGGGGTCGTCGCTGGTGCGCGTGTGCATCGGCGGGTCAGACTTTTCCATGGATGAATTCACCTGGTGCGACCGGAAGGGAATTGAAAACTTTGACGTACATCCCTTGGACGAGGAATACCTTTTCCCTATTTTGGACCAGATATTCCAGATAAACCCGGATGTCAAGATAATCGCTTCTCCCTGGAGCTGCCCCAAGTGGATGAAAATGACGGAAAATGGCGGGGCGCCATACGACAGTTGGACGGGCGGCCGCCTGAATCCGGTTTATTATCAGGACTATGCCACTTATTTCGTGAAATGGATCCAGGAAATGGAGCGGCGTGGCTACCCCATTTATGCCGTAACGCTGCAGAACGAACCCTTGCACCGGGGGAATTCCATGTCGCTCTATATGCCATGGGAAGACCAGCGGGACTTTATCAAGCAAGCCGTGGGACCGGCTTTCCAGGAAGCAGGCCTAAAGACCAAGATCCTGGTCTACGACCATAACTACGATGTGACCGATTACACAGTGAAACTCTTCTCCGATGCGGAGGTTTCCCAGTACGTGGCCGGGTCGGCCTGGCACAATTACCTGGGCAGCGTTAGTGCCCTGGACCGCATTTACAGCGCATTCCCCGACAAGGATATTTATTTTACGGAAGCATCTATCGGCACGTGGAACTACAACTACGCCAGTTGTCTTGTCAATGATTTCCGGGATATTTTCCTCGGGACGTTAAGTCGCGGAGGAAAGGGCGTTACGTTGTGGAACCTGATGCTGGATGACGAACGGAAGCCTTATCGGCCCGGTGGATGCAGCACCTGCTTCGGTGCGGTGACCTTGTCTTCCAAGGACCACAAGACGATGGTGCGCAACTCCCATTATTACAACGTGGCCCAGTGCTCCAAGGTACTGCTTCCGGGAGCGGTACGGCTGGGAACTAGCGGCTATAAGGCTGAAGGACTTACTTATCAGTGGTACAGCAACCCGGACGGTTCGCAGGCTCTTCTGCTGCTGAATGAAGGTCCGGCCGACGCACTCGTGAATTTTGTAACGGACAAATCCTCCGTCTCCTGCAAGGTGCCGGCGAAAGCCATCCAGTCCGTTCTCTGGACCGATTAGTCTTCCCAGCTCAGGGTACGGCTCTGGTCCGGATTCACCCGGATCTGCACTTTGAGGGTTTCCTCCGGGAGGAGACCCTCTATGTTTTCCGGCCACTCCATCAGGCATAGCGCACCGCTGTCCAGATAATCGTACAGGCCGATGTCCAAGGCCTCTTCCAGATGCTCGATCCGGTAAAAATCGAAGTGGAAAAGCGGCTCCCCGGAGCGCATCCGGTACTCGTTCACGATGGCGAAGGTGGGGGAGCTGATAGCGTCTTCTTCCACGCCCAGCGCCTTGCATACCGCTGTGATGAACGTGGTTTTCCCCGCACCCATAGGTGCGTAAAATGCAATTAATGAGGCGTTTCCAATAGCTTCCAAGAAAGCCTTGGCGCTCGCTTTAAGCTCCTGCAGGCCATTTATGGTAATCTGATGCTTCATGGTGCAAAGATACTACAAATCCAGGATATTCCTGCGGTCCAGGAAGCGGTAACTGGCCGCTTCGGACAGGTGTGCGGGCAAAATATAGGGTGCACCGGAGAGGTCGGCGATGGTGCGGGCGATTTTGATGATGCGGGTGTAGGCGCGGGCGCTCAGGCCCAGGCGGTCTATGAGCTTTTCCAGCAGTTGTTTGCAGTCCTCGCTCAGCGGACAGAACCGTTCCAGCTCGCGGGCGCCCATTTCCGAATTGGTGAAAATGCCGCTTCCCCGGAAGCGTTCCAGCTGGATGTCCCGGGCTTTTTTTACCCGCTGAGCCACAACGGCCGACGGCTCCGCCTTCCCGCCCCGGATAAGCTTTCCGGTGGGGACTTCGTGGACAATCAGTTGGATGTCTATCCGGTCCATGATGGGCCCGGACAGTTTGGACAGGTATCCGGCGCGCTGACCCACCGTACAGGTACAGCGGTCTCCTTCCCCGTAAAATCCGCAGGGACAGGGATTTGACGCCGCGATGAGCATGAAGGAGGCGGGGTATTCGATCTTGGCCTTCAGCCGGGAAATGGTCACTTTCCGGTCTTCCAGCGGTGCCCGGAGGCTTTCCAGCGTGCTCTTTGGCGCTTCGCAGAATTCGTCCAG
>CAMHST010000078.1 GCA_946187865.1 uncultured Bacteroidales bacterium | reverse complement strand
GGGCACAACACCAAGATGCAGGCCATCGCCTTCATGCCCTGGGTGCTGGCCGCCGTGGTGTTCACCTATCGCAGCGCCTTCCGGAGGAAAGAGGTTTCTCCGGATGCATTTGCCCGTACAGGGTCGCGAAGCGACGCATCCGGAGAAACCTCTTTCCTCCGAAGCGCTCTTCCGAAAACAGTGCTGGGGGCCGCCCTCTTCGGCCTGGCCCTGAGCCTGCAGATCAAGGCCAACCACCAGCAAATCACCTATTATCTGGCCATCATCGTGCTGCTGTATGCGCTGGTGGAACTGATCCATACCATTAAAACCAAGGCTTGGAGGCCGTTCATCACGGCTTCGCTGCTGCTTCTGCTGCTTGGCGGTGCGGGCATCGCCACCAATGTGAACAAGCTGCTTCCCCTGGCCAAATACACGCCCCACACCATGCGGGGCGGGTCCGAGCTTTCCGGAGAAGGCAGCAACGCCAAAGGCCTGGATTTGGACTACGCCACAGCCTGGAGCTATGGCTGGGAGGAACTGCCCAACCTGATGGTTCCCAATTTCAACGGGGGTGCATCGGCCCAGGCCGTGAATCCGGATAAATCCGCCACCGTGAAGCTCCTCAGGCAGGCCGGGCAGCAGAATGTGCGGGAAGTGGCCAAGTCCCTGCCGATGTACTGGGGCCCGCAGCCTTTCACCGCCGGTCCCATGTATATGGGCGCCATCACCATTTTCCTCTTTGTGCTGGGCCTGTGCCTGTACAAGGGACGGGAAAAATGGTGGTTGCTGTCTGCGACCATCCTGGCTGTCCTGATGGCGGTGGGAAGCCATTTTATGGCTTTCACCAAGCTGTGTTTCAACGTATTGCCCCTGTACGACAAATTCCGTACGGTGTCCATGGCGCTTGTCGTGCTGCAGGTGACGCTGCCCGTGCTGGGCTTTGTCACGCTGGACCGGATTGTCAAGGAAACGTATGACAAAAAGACCTTTACCAAGGGTGGACTCATTGCCTTGGCGGTTACGGGCGGTTTCTGTGCGCTGTGCTATCTGGCGCCCTCGCTTTTCGGCAGTTTTTCCGCCGCCTCCGATGCCGGCATGCAGGATGTTTTGGCAGAAGCGCTTGAAAAAGACAGGGTTATGATTTTCCGTTCCGACGCAGCCCGTTCGCTCCTCCTTATCCTGGCCAGCGCCGCGCTCCTTTTCTGGGCCTACCTTCCCAAAGGCCAGACAGAGCATGCCAAGGCCTTCGCCGGTTACGGCCGCAAGTGGATCGCCGCCGTGGGAATTTGCCTGCTGGTGACCATAGACCTGTTCTCCGCCGGCAAGCGTTACCTCAATTCCAGCCACTTCACTACGCCCAAAAACTTCAACGCGCCGTTTGCAGAACGCCCCGTGGACCAGATTATCAAGGCCGACAAAGATCCGCAGTACCGGGTGCTGGACCTTACGGTAAACGTCTTCAACTCCTCCGTGCCTTCCTACCATCACAAGAATATCGGTGGTTATTCCCCGGCCAAGCTGCAGCGGTATCAGGACCTCATCGAGCATTACCTTACCGATGAAATCAACGGGCTCTACCGCCAGGTGCAGTCGGCGGAGCAGCTGGAAGAAGTCGGGGAATACATGGCGCAGTCCACCCCTGTCCTGAACGCGCTCAACACCCGCTATGTGGTTCTGGCAGAGGACTTTCCTCCCTTGTTCAACGAAGGCGCCAATGGGGCGGCCTGGTTTGTGGATTCCGTAGTGAAGGCTTCATCGGCCGACGAGGAAATCGCCCTGCTCGGCAGCGCCGACCTGCGCCGTGAGGCGGTGATCGGCCCGGACTTTACGGCGCCTGTCACCCCTGAAACCGTTGCGCCGGCCGACACCATTTACCTCCATTCCTACGCGCCCAACGAGTTGCATTACAAGTATTCCGCCGCATCCGACAGGCTGGCCGTATTCAGTGAAATCTACTATCCCAACGGTTGGACGGCCACGGTGGACGGACAGCCGCTGGACCTGCTCCGGGCCGACTGGACCCTCCGTGCCGCCATGCTCCCCGCCGGTGAGCACGAGGTGGTGATGCACTTCCTCCCGGCGAGCTACCGTACCGGCGCCGCCGTGTCCCGCGCCTCCTCCATCCTGCTCCTTCTTGTCACCCTTCTCTCCATCGCCGGCTTCTTCCTTCCGTCCCGAAAAAAGGCGGTGGAGGATAACTAACTGATAGGCAGTGATTACACGGCCTCCACCAGCTTGGAGGCAAGGTCCAGGAAGGCCATGGCGTCGGGGCGGGTGCCCAGGGCGGCCGGCTCTCCTGCGTCTCCCCCTTCGCGGATGCTTTGCACCAGGGGAATCTGGCCCAGCAACGGAATGCCCAGCTCTTCGGCCATCCTGCGGCCGCCATCCTGGCCGAAGAGATAATATTTCTCGTCCGGATGTTCCGCCGGGGTGAACCAGGCCATGTTTTCAACCAGGCCGAAGATTTTGCGGTTCACCGAAGGGTTCTGGAACATGTCCACGCCTTTTCGCACGTCGGACAGGGCTACTTCCTGGGGCGTGGTCACGATAACGGCTCCGCTCAAAGGGATTTCGTTGACCAGGGAGATGTGGATGTCTCCGGTTCCCGGGGGCATGTCTATGAGCAGGAAGTCCAGCGGCCCCCACTGGGTTTGCAGCACCAGCTGTTTCAGGGCACTGCACGCCATGGGCCCGCGCCAGATCAGGGCCTGCCCGGCCTGTGCGAAATAGCCGATAGACATCCATTTCACATTGTATTTCTCCAGCGGGACAAAGAGTTCATGTCCTTCTTCGCCAACCATTTCCGGGCCGAATCCTTCGGTTCCGGTCATGATGGGGACGGAGGGGCCGTACACGTCGGCGTCGGCAAGGCCCACCTTGTATCCCATCCGGGCAAGGGCGATGGCCAGGTTCACCGCCACGGTGCTCTTCCCCACGCCGCCCTTTCCGGAGGCGACCCCGATGATGTGGCTCACTTCCCGGAGCTCGTCCAGGGAGAGGTCGTTGGTGGAGGGCTTCTTAGCCGCTTCCCGGACGATGGTTTTCACTTCCACCTCCGTTCCGCCGGGGGCGTTCCTATATACGGCTGCCTGGGCCGCGCCCACGAGGTAATTCTTCAACGGGTCTGGCCGCTTGGGAAATGCCAGTGTTACAACAACGTGTCCTTCAGTTATTTCCACAGCGCTCACCATGCCCAGCGACACAATATCCTTATCTTCCCGGCCGGGATGCTGCACTTCCCGCAGCCATTGCAATACCAATTCTTTTGTCATGCCAATAATAGTTTAGACAAAATTAGTGATTTTTCCCTCTTCAGTCAAAAAATCCGGCAAAAGATGCGATTCTTCCTTTTTTTGACTACATTTGTGAAAACGAAAACAATATGAAACGTATTCTTACCCTGCTGGCAGCATTGGCCATGACCCTGACCGCCGCTGCAGACGAAGGGATGTGGCTGTTGCCGCTCCTGAACCAAATGAACAAGAAAGACCTCAAGGAGGCAGGCTGCAAGCTCTCCCCCGCAGAGATTTATTCTATCAACAAATCCTCCCTCAAAGACGCCATTGTCCAGTTCGGCGGCGGTTGCACCGGCGAAATGATCAGCGACGAGGGCCTGCTGGTGACCAACCACCACTGCGGATACAGCAGCATCCAGGGCCTCTCCACGGACGAGCATAACTACTTGATGGACGGTTTCTGGGCACTGAACCGTAACATGGAAATCCCCGTTCCCGGCCTTTCGGTCACGTTCCTGGTATCCATGGAGGATGTAACCGCCGTCATGGAGAAATCCCAGAACAAAGAAGAAACCCGGGCAGACCTGGTGAAAAAGGCGGAGGAAGTGAACCCCAACTGCCGCGTGGTGGTTACCAGTTTCTATAACGAGAATGTCTATTACCTGATTGTGTATAAAGTTTACCGCGATGTGCGCTTTGTGGCGGCTCCCCCGGCATCCATGGGCAAGTTCGGCGGTGAAACGGACAACTGGATGTGGCCCCGCCAGACCTGCGACTTCTCCATGTTCCGCGTGTATGCCGGCAAGGACAACCAGCCCGCCGCCTACAGCGCCGACAATGTTCCTTACAAGCCCGCCCGCAGCCTCAAGATCTCCCTCAAGGGCACCCCGGAGAACAGCTATGCCATGATCATGGGTTATCCCGGCCGCACCCAGCGCTACCAGACTGCCGCCCAGCTCAACGAAATGATCGCCGGCAACCGCATCGCCATCGACGCCCGCACCGTCCGTCAGGACCTGATGTGGGAAGCCATGGTTGCCGATCCTTCCGTTCAGCTCAAATACGCCAACAAGTACGCCGGCAGCGCCAATGGCTGGAAGAAATGGCAGGGTGAGGAACTCGCCTTCAAGAACCTGAATATCATCGGCCGGGAAGAAGAGAAAGAGGCCCAGCTCAAGGCCTGGATCGATGCAGACCCCGTCCGCAAAGCCAAATACGGAGACCCGATGAAAACCATCGCGGAGTACGAAGCGGCCACCTCGGCGGCCAACCGCGCCGTCTCTCTGGTGAGCGAGGCTCCCTACCGGATTGAACTGGAAGGCTTTGCTTCCGCCCTTTCGTCGGCGTACAGCCGTCTGATGCAGCAGGGGGCAGACTCCACAGAGGCCCTCAGGCGTGCCAAGGCTTCCATCGAAGGCCGTTACCGCGACTATGTGGAGCCGCTGGACCGCAAGGAGGCCGTGGCCCTGCTGGAATTCTACCGCGAAAGAGCCAAGGCAGAGGATTATCTGCAGGGCCTGGGCGAGGATTTTGCCACCATGGACATCCCCGCTTACGTCCAGAAGCTCTTCGACAACAGCGTTTTCACCTCTTACGAGAAGCTTTCCGGCGCCAGCTACAAACAGATTTCCAATGACCCCGTGATGCCGCTGCTCAACAGTGTGATGGCCGTGGTGATGAAGCACTACTCGGCCCTGGCCACCGTGGACGAGAAGCCCTACAACGAGGCCCGCAAGAACTTTGCCGCCGCCCTGTTGGAATGGCAGAAGGGGAAGGCCATCTATCCGGATGCCAACTCCACCATGCGCCTTACCTATGGCCATGTGCTTCCGTACTCCCCCAAGGACGGTCTGAAGTACCTGCACTACACCACCCTCAAGGGCGTTATCGAAAAGGAAGATCCCACCAACCCGGAATTCATTGTCCCGTCCAAGGTCAAGGAACTTTACCTGGCCGGTGATTATGGCCGCTGGGCCGACGCAGACGGCACGCTGCACACCTGCTTCCTCACCAACAACGACATCACCGGCGGCAACTCCGGTTCCCCCGTGCTGGATGCCAAGGGCAACCTGATCGGCCTGGCTTTCGACGGCAACTGGGAGAGCATGAGCTCGGATGTCATGTTCGAACCGGACCTCCAGCGCTGCATCTGCGT
>CAMHST010000077.1 GCA_946187865.1 uncultured Bacteroidales bacterium | reverse complement strand
CAGCGGAAGCCGTCCACGCCCTTTTCCAGCCAGAAGCGCATGGCGTCGTCCTGGGCCGCCCAGACCTCCCGGTTCTCGTAGTTCAGGGAGCGGGTGTCGGTCCAGTCGTACTCCCAGATGGCGTTGCCCTCGGCGTCGCGCTCGTAGAAATCGGCCGGTTTCGTGGACATCCACACGTTGTCCGGGGCGGTCTGGTTGGCCACCCAGTCCAGGATTACCTTGAAGCCCATGGCGTGCGCCGCCTTGAGCAGCTGCTCGAAGTCTTCCATGGTGCCGAACTCGGGGTTCACCTTCTTGTAGTCGGAAATGGCGTAATAGGAGCCCAGGGTGCCCTTCCGGCCTTCCGTGCCAATCTCATACATCGGCATCAGCCAGAGGATGTCCACCCCCAGGTCTTTCAGGCGGGGAAGCTGGGCTTCCACCCCTTTGAAAGTGCCTTCCGGGGAGAACTGGCGGATGTTCACTTCGTACATGACGGAGTTGTAGGTCCATTCGGGATGGAAGGCGGGCGCATCGGCTTTTTTGTTGCAGGCGGCAAGCGCAAGGACGGCGGCTGCCGCAAGGAGGATTCGTTTCATAGGATTATCAGTCTTTAAATGCGTTCATGATTTCGGAAGGGCTGCCGTCATTGTTGAAAGCGCCCTGGTCGTAGGGAACCCAGGCTTTTTGATTGGTGCCGGTGAGGCGGGTCAGTTCGGCCACATTGCCGTAAACGGCGGGTTTCCAGCCGCCGTACACCTCCGGCTCCCAGTAGAAGATACCCTTGCAGCCGTCGATTTTCCTGAGCTCCGTCATAAAGGATTGCAGCACAGAAGCGGCGTCGGACTTGCCGATCTTCACGCCTACTTCAGAGACAAATACAGGAATCTTGTAGGTATTGTACAGCGCCTTGATGCGGGACAGGGCCTGCTGATTGTACTGGCTGGCCGTCATTTTGCTTTCCGCCTGCGGATAATGGCTCAGGGCGATGGCGTCGAACTTGCCGCCCGCTGCTTTTATCTGCTGGAACCACCAGGCGTTGTCTTCATAGGCGTTATTCAGGTGCGGCATCACCAGGGCGTCGGGAAAGACCGCCTTGGCGGCATCGTAGCCGGCATTGTACAGCCGGGCGAAGTGCTTGTGTCCATCCGGGATGTCGCCCGAACTGGTCCACAGCTGGCCGGCGGGCCAGAGCATGCCGTTGCGGGTCTCGTTGCCCACCTGGATCCAGGCGGGTGTAACCCCTGCATCTTTCAGGGCTTGAAGCACTTCCGTGGTATGGTCTGCCACATGGGTGCACATCTTGTCCAGGTTGTCCTTGTCCCCTACCCAAGCCGACGGGATTACCTGCCGGGAAGGGTCCGCGAAAAAGTCGCTGTAGTGGAAATCCACCATCAGCGCCATGCCGGCCGCTTTGGCCCTTTTGGCCAGTCCCAGCATGTCGTCTTTCCCGCTCCAGCCCTTGTACGGATCCACCCATACGCGCAGCCGGATGGCGTTGATGCCGCAGTCTCCCAGCACCTCCAGGAGGTCTGCCTGGGTACCGTCGGCCTTCCGGAACACTTTCCCGTCGTGCTCCATCTCCGAGAGCCAGCTGATGTCCGCCCCCTTGGCGAAGGACGGAGTCTGGACAGGTTTCTCCGGTTCCGTGCCGGGCCCCGGAACAGGGGCTGGATCCGGAGCCGGACCGCAGGCGACGGCCAGCATCAACAGGAGTAAGGGTCTAGCAAAGAATTTCATAGTCAGTTGGTTATAGTTCAAACACAACGGAGGAGTGCGCACCCAGGGTGAGCTCGTTTCCGGAGGTGGTGGCCGTTCCCAGCAGTGCGACGGGTTTGGCCATGGAGTCGGAAACGGAGACGGTCTTCTCCGTACCGGCGCCGTTGTGGATCACCAGCAGTTTCTGCTCCCCGGTGCTCATGTACCAGGAGGCGATGGTAGAGCCGCTGATGGAAGTCTTTGTCATTTCGCCGGTTGCCAGGGCCGGATAGGTGTTTCTCAGGCGGCTCCAGCTCTGGTAGAATGCAAGCAGGCTGTTTTCGTCCTCCAGCTGGGCTTCTACGGAGATGCCGGCCTTGAGCATACTGTTGTCCACCTTGTTGTTCACGCCTTTCTTGGCGCAGTCTTTACCGGCCTTGTCCCAGAGGATGGGCGTACGGACATATTCGTCGCCGCCGCTCTTGGTGCCCCAATAGCCCAGTTCCTCGCCCTGATAGATAAAGGGCTTGCCGGGTGTAGTGAGCAGCATGGCCGCCGCCTGCTTTTCCTTGGCCAGGTCCTTGCCCAGCTCGCCGGCGGCACGGTCCTGGTCGTGGTTGGTCATGTGGAAGGACGTAATGGCTGCCGGGGCGGTGCTTCCGCGCTGGGCGGCATGGTCCGCGATAAAGCCCATCACGGCGCTCGCATAACCGCTTGCGGTTCCGTTCACGGCGTTCTTCAGCTTGCCCCAGTAGTCGAACTCGAAGCACGAAGGAAGGCCCTGGTAGTATTTGGCCTCTTCGCCGTGCCCGTTGTACCAGGCCTCTCCCACCATGAAGATATCGTCGGCATGGCCGGCGGCCTTATAGGCCTCATTCACGGCCGAATACCACTGTTTCAGGAAACGGGCGTTGTCCGTTGCGGAAGCGCCGTACACCCAGACAACGGCGTCCAGCCGGAACCCGTCCACGCCCATGTTCACCCACTTGGCGGCCGATTCCACCGTGGCTTTGAACGCAGCGGAATGCTGGCATTCACTGGGTTTTCCGTAGTTCAGATCCGGCATGCTGCCGTCGAAGCTGGCATAGTACGATGTGGTTTCCCCGAAAACGATGTCCTGGGGGTCATTGGAAGTCAGGCTGAGCGGCTGTCCGAAGGTAATGGCTGTCTTGCCCGCTGCGGCGCCCCACTTGGTGTTGTTGTCCCACGAGGTGGTGGAAGTGCGAACCAGGAAACCCCAGGATGTGTGGATGTCGGCCACCAATTCGTAGCCGCCGTCTGTCTCTTTCATGGGAAGGTTGTCTCCCGTGTAAATCCACACTTTGGGATTGGAGACATTTCCCGTTGGAGCTTCGGTGGTCTGAGTCACCGTGACGCGGGCGGGTTTACCGCCGCTGAAAGTCACCTCAAATTTCAAGCGTCCGTCGTAGCCGATGTTCCCGTCGCCCAGCGAATGCCAGCCTCCCATGCCGCCGGTGGCACTGGACGGATAGTCGCCCGTGGAAAGGACATAGTAATCTCTGTACGGGCTGTTCTTAGGGTCTTCCTTTACGCTTTTGAACCAGGGATGGTTGGCCCCGCTGTGATTCAGGACAAAGTCCATGTAAATCTTGATGCCTTTTTCGTGGGCCTTGTCTATCAGGGACTTGAAATCGGCTTCCGTTCCGAAGGCCGGATTCAGCGCATTGTAGTCGTTCACGTCGTATCCGTGATAGGAGCTCGTGGGATGCGCGGGAGAAAGCCACAGGGCCGTTACGCCCAGCCCGTCCAGATAGTCCAGCTTGGAGGCGATGCCGTTGAAATCCCCCACCCCGTCTCCGTTGCTGTCGGCAAAGGAGTACACCAGCAGCTGGTAGGTGGTGGAAGCGCGTTTATTCCCGTCGAAGGCGGCCGGTGAAGGCACCACCGGATGGTTCCCGGATTCTTCCTGGGAAACCGAAACGGTGCTGGAGAGCTCTTTGGAGCCTTTGGTAGCTTGCAGGCGAATGGAGGACTGCCGGGCTTCTCCGCCGTTTTCGTCCACCGTCACGGTTACGGCGCCGTTCCCCGTCCCGGACGTTTTGTCCAGGTGGATCCAGTTATCTGTTGCACTTACGCTCCAGTTGCCGTTGGTGGAGATGTTCAGTAGTTTTGCCGAGCCGTCGCTTGCCTTGAAACTGACAGACGAAGGGGTTACCGAAAAGCTCAGCTGCTCCTCCTGCGGCTTGGTTTCGCAGGCTATGACGGCCAATGCGGCCAGTATTGCGTAAAAGAAACGTTTCATTTGATCAGGTTTGTTTTGGCAGGCGGGAGTCCGGTCAGGGGCTCCCGCCCGAAAAAGATTATCTACTGTTTGGTAACGGTGGCGTAGGCCTTCCCGTCGCACCAGGCATAGAGCTTGATCTCATAGGTGCCTTCTTCCACGGCGATGTCGGCACCGCCCTGGGTAAGTGCATCGAAGGAACCGCCCCAGTTGATGTCCCAGCCGTCATTGGCGCGGAACTTCATCTTGTCGCCCTTGAGGGCCACGGTGGCTTCCCAGGCACCCGTCTCGGCGTTATAGGCCATGTCCGTGTCGGCATCCCAGCCGCCGTCCTGTGCCGGGCCGATGATCCCGATCGTGGAGATGGGCGTCAGGGTGTAGGTCATCGCGGTCAGGTCCACCTCGATCATGTAGTAGCCTGCGGTTTCGGGAGCCGGGCAGTTGGCGCCGCCGTTGTCGGCGATCTTGCCTTCACCGTCGTTCTCCCAGTCGCCGTTCCAGTCCGCCTCGTTGGGCTTGAACTTGAACTGCTGGCTCAGGTAGCCGAAGCCCTTGTACTTGCCGGTGTTCACGCCGCCCTCCTGGCTGCTGCGCAGCGGATAGACGTTGCTCCAACCGGTATCCCCGCCGATGGCGTAGATGTAGTCGCCGAAACCGCTGGGTTCGGGCTCGGTGCCTTCACCCTTGATCTCGCCCGTCCCGGCGTTGAAGTCCAGGACGATTTCCTGGTCGGCCTTCACGGAAGGAGCGTCCAGCTCGTCCATCAGGCGAGGGACAATCTTCCCTTCCAGGATGTTGAACTCGCGGGTCCACCAGCCGGAGGTCGCGATCTCGGAGGTGACGTACATCCGGAGTTTTCCGGCAGCCACGGTCTTGGCCTTCAGGGTTTTTCCGTCGGCCTTGAACAGGTTCTCCTCCTTGGCCTCGTCCCAGCCGCCGAAAGCTTCGCCGATACCGTAAACCTTGGCAGGTTCCACGTGCACGATGCTTTTCTTCATGTCGATGTGGACCAGGTAGAAGCCGCTCTCGGAGACGGTGCAGTTGCCGCCGGCCTCGGTGAAGCCTTCGTTGGTCTCCAGGCCCCAGAAATCACCGTTCCAGGCACGCTGGGCGCAGAACTTGAAGCCCTCACCTGCGGTGAAATAGCGAATGGTGTAGAACTGGCCTTCCGCTTCGGCACCCCATGCGGGATTATGCAGTACGGGAGTCATCTCCACCACGCCGTCGGAGTTCCAGTCCCAACTGCCAAACTCGGCGCCGATCATATACAGATGCTCGGGGAACTCCTTGTACTCTTCGACGAGGATGGTGTTGGCGGCATAGTCAAAGGTGACGTTGAACTGGCCGTCCACGCCGATCTGGATGTTCTTGTCCTTGGCCTCGAATGCCTCGCCCAGAACCGGCTTGTAAACGCCGTAGGGGTTGGTCTCGTCGATGGTGCTGGTGGAGTTCTCCTCGGGACCGCCCACGCTCTTGCCCCAGTCGTGGTCGGCGCGGATCTTGAACTCGTCAGAGGCCGTAACGGTTACGTTCTTGATGGTCCAGATGTCGCCGGAGGTGTTGGTCATGTCAAAGTCCTTGTCCCAGCTGCTTCCATCCAGCGTGCCGATCAGGGACCACATCTTGGGCTTGTCCACCGGTGCCGGAGGTTCCGGCTGCTCGGTGGCCACGGAGGCGATAATCTTCGCGGTGGCGTTCTCCGGATCCAGAATCAGGTCATATACGCCGTCCTCGGCGATGACAATGTTGGCACCGTCCTGTCCCACGGCGAATTCCTC
>CAMHST010000076.1 GCA_946187865.1 uncultured Bacteroidales bacterium | reverse complement strand
GACAACGAGAAGAACCAGTTCTCCTCCTACCGCATGGTGGGGGCCTATGCCATGGGTTTCGTGACCCTGCTCTCCTTCCCTTATCTGCAGAAGATGGTGGGCGGAACGGAGCAGCACCAGTACGCCGTGCTGGGCGTGGTGCTGGGCGCCGTGGCCGCCGCCGGCACCCTGGCCTGCGGCCTGCTCACCAAAGAGCGCCTGAAACCCGTCCGTGCCGAGAAGTTCTCCTTCAAGCCCTTTGCCGACCTGTTCCGCAACAAGCCGTGGATCTATCTCACGCTCATCGGCATCTGCACCAACTTCTTCAACGGATTCCGTTATGCCGTGGCGGGTTACCTGCTGGAGTACTGCCTGCATGGGGATGTCACCGTGTCGGGGCTCATCATCAACTACACGGTGTTCATGACCTTCGGCGAGGTCACGTGCATGGTCTTCGGCGCCTTGTCTCCCCGCTTCACCAAGTGGGTGGGGTCCAAGCGCAAAGCCTTTGCCTGGGCGGCGGTCATCTGCGCCGTCACTTCCGTGGCCTTCTTCTTCATCCCCATGGATCCGAAGTACATCTGGGTCATGGTGGCCATGGTCATCCTTACTTCTGTGGGAATCGGCCTGTATTCTCCGCTGCTGTGGTCCATGTATGCCGACGTGGCCGACTACGCCACGGCGAAGAACGGCACCTCCTCCACGGGGCTCATTTTCTCTTCCGGCACCATGGCGCAGAAGTTCGGGTCGGCCATTTCCGGCGCCCTGGTAGCCCTGCTGCTGGGTATAGCCGGATTCATCTCCGGCACCGACCCGGCTACGGGCCAGACGGTGGTCACCATCACCAACGAGCCGTCGGTCCAGACCATGATCTGGTCCCTGTTCTCGCTGTTCCCCGCCGCCATCGCCCTGCTGATCCTGCTGCTGCTGCGGCTGTATCCTATCAAGAAGTAACTCACACTGTCCTGTCAGGGTGCACATTCGTGTGCACCCCTATGGGACTCAGGTTGAACCTGGCAAAAAAAAGAGATTAACTCATTTTTGAGTTAATCTCCTATTGCTTTCTGTGCAGCAAATAAACTACCAGCGGTCTTCGTCGGAAACGCTGAGTTTCTTGCGGGCGTGACGGCGGCGGGCGCTAAGGACGCGGCGGCCGTTGGCGGAAGCCATGCGGGCGCGGAAACCGTGCTTGTTCACACGCTTGCGGCGGGAGGGTTGAAATGTTCTTTTCATGATATCTGTTTTTTATATTTTCGAATAAGGACTGCAAAGGTAGTAATTCCCGCCGAAAATGCCAAATTTTTTTTGTAAAGGGCTTATCGCCGAATGTGAATGACCAGTTTTCCCTGGTAGTAAGGGTCCTGGAGCCAGGAATCCACCGGCCAGGTGCCCACGCAGCCGCGGGGCAGGCGATGACGGGCCATAACTTGCGCAATTTCCTCGTTTACGTCCCCGCCCTTGAGGTACAGGATGCCGGAGGTGTATTTGTCTTTCACCCAGGGATAGAAGTCCGGCAGGGCGGCTACGGCCCGGGACACCACGAAGTCGAAAGTGCCCGGCAGCGTTTCTGCGCGCGCGTTCACGACTTCCACGTTTTCCAGTGCCAGGGCCTGGGAAACGGCCTGCGCCACGATGGTTTTCTTGCCCACGGAATCACAGAGCGTAAAATGGGCGTCCGGGAACAGGATGGCGAGCGGGATGCCGGGGAATCCCCCGCCGGTGCCCAAATCCAGGACGTGCGCCCGGGAAAACTGTTCCGGCAGCCCGGATACGGTAAGCAGATAGCGCGCGATAGCGAGCGAATGCAGGACATGGTGGCTGTACAGGGCGTCGATGTCTTTGCGGGAAATCACGTTGATCTTTTCGTTCCACTCCCGGTACAGGCCGTCCAGCTGGGAGAATCGGCTCTCCTGTTCTCCGGTCAGGGAAAAATCGGCCCGGATGAAATCCAAAAATTCCTTTGCGTTCATTCCACTTCCCCCCTTAACATCATTTCAGACAAATGCTGCTTGCCGCGGCGGATGCGGGTGCGGACGGTGTTCAGTTCCAGATCCAGTTCACGGGCAATCTCGCCGTATTCCAGTTCGTCTATCATGTACTTGATCATCACGTCTTTATACAGGGACGGAAGTTCCTGGATGTATTGCATCAGGCGCTGGTGCACTTCGTCGTTGATAATCTCTTCTTCCGGGGTGGTTTCCGTCATTTCCATGCCGGATTCGTTGCCCTCGGAAGAGGCTTTCTGCTTGATGCTCTCTTTCTTCTCGTCTTCCCGGTGGATGCTGCTCAGGTGGTCCAGTGCCGTACGGCTGGCGATTGTCAGCAGCCACGGGCGCAATTCCCGCTCTGTGTCGAAGTTTTTCAGAGCCACAAAGGCTTTCTGGAAGCTCTCCGACACCACGTCGTCTACGTCGGCCTTCCATTGGAAATAGCCGCTGACCCGGCTGCGGACAGCCCGCTCGTGGATCTGATAAAGGGCGCGGTAGGCCATCTGGTCTCCCCGGATGGCACGCTCCACCAGTTCTTTTTCCGTTAAATGCAAATAATCCATGTCAATGTGCTTCCAGCCAGTTTTTTCCCGATGAACATGCTGCCGTGAGGGGGACGGAAAGTTGGATGACGTTTTCCATGGCGTCCACCACCAGGGCTTTCAGCTGCTCCACTTCCGACGGAACGGCGTCGAACACCAGTTCGTCGTGGATCTGCAGCACCATCCGGCTTTTGAGGCCCGTTTCCTTCAAACGGCCGGCCACCCGGATCATAGCCAGCTTGATGATGTCGGCCGATGTCCCCTGGATAGGGGCGTTCACGGCGTTTCGCTCGGCCAGGGCGCGGATGGTGGCGTTGCGCTCCTGAATGTCGGGCAGGTAGCGCCGCCGGCCGAAGAGGGTTTCCACATATCCGTTCTCCCGGGCGAAGGCAATGCTGTCGTCGATGAAGCTGCGGATGGCGGGGAAGGAGGCGAAGTACCCGTCGATGAGCTCTTTGGCGGCGCTCCGGGACAAATGCAGCCGCTGGGCCAGGCCGAAGGACGAGATGCCGTACATGATGCCGAAATTGGCCGTCTTGGCCATGCCGCGCTGTTCCCGGGTGACTTCCTCTACCGGAATGTGGAAGATTTTGGCGGCCGTGGCGGCATGTACGTCCACCCCGTCGCGGAAGGCCTGCACCAGGTGGGCGTCGCAGCTCAGGTGCGCCATGATCCGGAGCTCGATCTGGGAATAGTCGGCGCTGACGATGACCCCGTCCGGGGTGCCGGGTACAAACGCCTTGCGGATCTGCATGCCCCGTTCCGTGCGAATGGGGATGTTCTGCAGGTTGGGGTTGGAACTGGAGAGCCGGCCGGTAGCGGTAAGCGCCTGATTGAAAGTGGTATGCACCCTGCCGTCTGTGGCCGACACATAGGAAGGGAAGGGCTCTATATAGGTAGAGAGCAGTTTTTTCACGGCACGGAACTCCAGGATTTCCTCTACGATGGGATGGCGGTCTGCGATGGAGAGGAGGGTGGCCTCGTCGGTGGAATACTGCCCGCGGGCGCTCTTCTTGGCCTTGGGGTCCAGTTTCAGTTTGTCGAACAGGACGTCGCCCACCTGTTTGGGGGACGATATGTTCAGCAGCGGCTCTCCGGCGAGTTCCCGGATGCGGTTTTCCCGTTCTCCCATCTCCTTCCGCAGGCCTTCTGCATAGATGCGGAGCTGGGCCAGGTCCACCTTTACACCGTCCCGCTCCATGGCGGCGAGCACTTTGGACAGGGGCTCTTCCATGGTGTCGTACAGGGCCGGCAGCTTTTCCCGGAGCTTGTCGCCCAAGGGGATAAGCACGGCGGCTTCCCGGAGCCGGGGATGCTCTTCCGCCGGTTCCAGGCTGTCAAACAAGGAATCGCTCCCGGCGGTTTCCCGCTCTTCCAGGCCGATCCCCAGCAGGCTCTGGCTCAGGAGCGGAAGGCTATGGCTCTTCTCCGGGTCCAGCACGTAATGCATGAGGCCGATATCGTTCCATTTCCCTTCCAGGGAGATGCCGGCGTGGTGCAGCCAGTTGGCCTGCAGTTTGAGGTCTGTGCCGTATTTCTGGATGCCGGGGTTTTCCAGCAAGGACTTCAGGAAGGCCTCATGGCCGGCAAAAGGCACCCGGGCCACAGACGTTCCCGCGCTGATCAGCACCTGCTTCACCGGGGCGAAGATCCCTTCCGCAAAACTTTCGGTGACAATGCCCAGCTTCCCGCTTTTCGTGGCCTTCCGGGCTACCTCTTCCGGAGAGACTTCCTGCACTTGGAAGTCAGGAACGTGCCCTTGTACAGGTGATTCCGCCGATTCGCCAGGCTGCGAACCCCCTTCCAGATGCCCTTCCAGGTACCGCCTCAGGCTGTTGAATTCGTATTTCTGGAACAAGTCTGCCAGGGCCGGGTTGAACATGCCGGTGTAACGCATCTGTTCCAGCGTGACGGGAAGCTCCATGTCTGTCTTGATGGTGACCAGGGCCTTGGAGAGGGCCATGTGCGGCTCCGCTTCCCGGAACATGGCCTGCTGGCGGGCGGGCAACTCTTCCAGGTGGGCGTAGATGCCTTCCAGGGTGCCGTATTTGGCGATGAGTTTGGCGGCGCCCACTTCTCCCACGCCCTTTACGCCGGGCACGTTGTCGGCCGTGTCCCCGCAGATGGAGAGCATGTCTATCATCTGGGAAGGCTGGGACACGCCCCACTTGGCGCCCAGCTCTCCGGGCCCCCAGATTTCATGGTCTGTCCCGCCCTTGCCGGGCTTGTACTGGAACACGTGCGGGCCGATCAGCTGCCCGTAGTCCTTGTCCGGGGTGACCATGAACACATCCAGGCTGTCCGAGGCGTACTGGACGGCGGCCGAGCCGATGACATCGTCGGCCTCGAACCCTTTCACCATGAGTACGGGGACGTTCATCATCTGCACCAACTCCGTGAGCGGCTCCAGCGCGTCGATGACCAGTTGCGGGGTAGGGGGGCGCGTGCCTTTGTACTCGGGGTACATTTGGTTGCGGAACGTGCCGCCGGGCGGGTCGAACGCCACCGCCAGGTGCGTGGGTTTTTCCCGCTCTACCATTTCCAGCAGGTACTTGGTGAAGCCGAAGAGGATAGACGTATCCGCTCCCTTGGAGTTGATCATGGGCCTGCGTGCAAACGCGTAGTACATCTTGAACACCAGCGCATGCCCGTCTATGAGAAAGAGTTTGTCCATAAGCCTCAAAGGTACGAAAAAAAGCGCGCACCTGCAAAGTCCCCCGTTTCCCGAAAAAAATCTTATCTTTGCAAAAACCACAGAAAGCATGGCAGACGAAAAAATCATCTTCTCAATGAACCGGGTGAGCAAGGTGCTCCCTCACAACAACAAAGTCATACTCAAGGATATCTGGCTGGGTTTTTACTACGGGGCCAAGATTGGCATCATCGGCCTGAACGGGTCCGGTAAATCCACCCTCCTGAAAATTATCGCAGGTGTGGAAAAGCAGTACAAGGGAGAAGTGGTCTGGGCGCCGGGATACAGCGTGGGTTACCTGGAGCAGGAACCGCAGATGGACCCGGAGAAAACGGTGCTGGAAGTGGTGCAGGAGGGTGTCCAGGAGGTGATGGACATCCTCTCCGAATACAACGAGATCTCCATGAAATTCATGGAGCCGATGGACGATGAGCAGATGAACCGCCTGATCGAGCGCCAGGGGGAACTCACCGAAAAGATAGACCACATGGGCGGCTGGGAGATAGACGCCAAGCTGGAGCGCGCCATGGAAGCGCTGCAGTGCCCGCCTTCGGAGCAGAAGGTCAAGGAACTCTCCGGCGGCGAGCGCAGGCGGGTGGCCCTTTGCCGGCTGCTCCTCCAAGAGCCGGACGTGCTGCTCCTGGACGAGCCCACCAACCACCTGGACACCGAAAGTATCCAGTGGCTGGAAGCCCATCTGCAGCAGTACAAGGGAACGGTGATCGCCGTCACCCACGACCGCTATTTCCTGGACAACGTGGCCGGATGGATCCTGGAGCTGGACCGCGGAGAGGGCATTCCCTGGAAGGGCAACTACTCCTCCTGGCTGGAGCAGAAGACCAAGCGCCTGGCCCAGGAAGA
>CAMHST010000075.1 GCA_946187865.1 uncultured Bacteroidales bacterium | reverse complement strand
GACCTATAACTCAACTTTTTTCCCAATCATTTGGAAAATCCATAAGAATAAATAACTAATTTTGCATAGAATATGGCAAATCCGTTGAAACAATTGGCGGGAGAAACCGCCATCTATGGCTTCAGTTCCATCCTGGCCCGGGTGCTCAACTTCCTGTTTGTGCCCATCTATACGCGCATGCTCACCCAGGTGCAGTACGGCGTGGTTACGGAGTTCATGGCTTACATTGCCATCCTGCAGGTGGTGCTGGTGCTGGGGCTGGAAACCGGCTGTTTCCGCTTTGCCAATAAAGAGGGGGAAGACCCGCGCCGGGTGTACAGCGGCGCCCTCCTGGCGGTGTTCGGCCTTAATCTGGCCTTCCTGGCCGTCATGGTGGCCTTTTCCGGGCCCATTTCGGCCGCGCTGGGGTACGAAGGTTACAAACGCCTCATTATTTATGTGGCTGCCATCCTGTTCTGCGACAGCATCACGGCCATCCTTTTCGCCAAGTTGCGGCAGGAGCACAAGGCTGTCAAGTTCGCTGTCCTGAAAACGGTGAAGATCCTTACGGAGACGGGGGCCAACCTGGTGCTGTTCTTTATCTATCCCGCCCGGCCGGATTTCACCTATCCCATCTTTGCCATCTTTGTGAGCTGCGTGCTGTGCCTGGCGCTGTTCGTGCCGGACATCCTGCGCCTGCGCCTGGTGTGGGACAGGGGAGTGGTGAAACGGATGCTGGGTTATTCGCTTCCGCTGATGATAGCGGCGCTGCCGGGGGTGGCCAACGATTTCCTGGACCGGGTGCTGTTCCGCTTCTTCGACACCTCGTCGGAGCAGTGGCAGGCCTCGCTGGGCGTGTATCAGGCTGCCGTGAAGCTGGCCGTAATCATGAACCTCTTTATCCAGATGTTCCGTTATGCGGCAGAGCCCTTCTTCTTCCAACGGGCCAAGGACAAGAACTCCAAGGAGCTTTATGCCATTGTCATGGAGTATTTCACGGCCTTCTGCGGACTGGTGTTCCTGGGGGTGGTGGGGTATATAGACATCATCTGCCTGTTCCTGGGAGAGCGGTTCCGCTCCGGGATAGGCGTGGTGCCTATCATGCTCCTGAGCTACATGCTGCTGGGCATGCTGTTCAATGTGTCCATGTGGTACAAGCTGTCCAACCACACCAAGATAGCGATCGGCATCACGCTCTTCGGTCTGGTCATTACCACGGTGGTGAACGTGGTGTTCATGCCCACGTATTCCTACTGGGCGTCGGCCTTCGGGCACCTGGCCAGTTACTTTTGCATGTTCGTGATCAGCGCTGTCCTGGGAGCCCGGCTGTATCCCATCCCGTACAAGTGGGGCCGGATCTGCGGCATCCTCCTGCTGATGGGGCTTGTTTACGGGGCCATCGCCCTTTCTTCGGGCACGTTCCCCTCGCTGTTCCCCGGCTTTTCGTTCAGCACCGGTCCGGGAATCCACTGGGTGCAACTGGGCATTAATACCGTCCTGATCGGCCTTTATGGTGCGGTGTGCTGGCTCTTCCTCCGCCGCCGTCCCATTCCCACCGTTTGAGTTTCTTTCGGCCTTTTTTTGTATCTTTGTGGCGTGTCCCGGCAGGCCGGCTTCTGTGGCGGCCTTAAAACGGGACAGCATGTGGCGTATGGAAATCAAACTCAAGAATCAGGAAGTGCCGGTGCTTCTTCTCACCGGATATCTGGGAAGCGGCAAGACAACCCTTCTGAACCGCATCCTGGCCAACAAGAAAGGAATCAAGTTCGCCGTTATCGTGAATGATATCGGAGAGGTGAACATCGACGCAGACCTTATAGAGAAAGGCGGCGTGGTGGGCCAGACGGACGGGTCCATGGTGGCCCTGCAGAACGGCTGCATCTGCTGCACCCTGAAGATGGACCTGGTGGCCCAGCTCGCGGAGCTCACCCAGGCCCGGAAGTTCGACTACATCGTGATCGAGGCCAGCGGCATCTGCGAGCCGGCCCCGATCGCCCAGACCATCAGCACCATCCCTGCACTGGGGCCGCAGTACATGAGCGGCTCCCTGCCGTATGTGGACTGCATCGCCACGGTGGTGGACGCCCTCCGGATGAAGGACGAGTTTGCCGGCGGGGCCGCCCTGCAGAAAGAGGACATCGGCGAGGACGACCTGGAGCGGCTGGTGATCGAGCAGATCGAGTTCTGCAACATCGTCATCCTGAACAAGGTGGCGGAAATCTCCGCCGATGAACTGGGAACGCTCAAGGGTATCGTGAAAAGCATCAATCCCGGCGCCAAGGTGCTGGAATGCAATTACGGCGATGTGGACCTGGACGAGCTCATCTATACCGGCATGTTCGACTTCGACCGCGTGGCTACGTCGGCCGCCTGGATCGCCGCCATTGAGGGGGAAGAGGACGAAGACGGCGAGGCAGAGGGAGAAGCGCTTGAATATGGGATAGATACCTATGTCTATACCCGCAGGCCGGCCCTGGACCTGAACAAGTTCGACCACATGGTGGCCACCCGCTGGCCCAAGGAGATCATCCGGGCCAAGGGGCTGTGCTACTTCTCCGAAGACCCGGACAAGTGCTACCTCTTCGAGCAGGCCGGCCGGCAGAAGGCCCTCAGGGACGCCGGTCTCTGGTTCGCCACCATGGACCCCGACGAGCTGCAGGAAATGATGGAGCGGGACCGCAAGCTCCGCCAGGACTGGGATCCCGAGTATGGGGACCGGATGCAGAAGATTGTCTTTATCGGCCAGCACCTGGACAAGCCGGGTCTGGAAAAACTGATGGATTCTTGTTTGGCATAAAACTTCAGCGAATATGAAACATTTCCCCTATCTTCTCCTGGCGGCCCTGCTGACGCTTTCCTGCAGCAGGCCCCAGCCGCAGCCTTTCCAAGTGATCCCGATGCCCAACGAAGTGGAACTGGGAAAGGGAACGTTTTCTGTAAAAGGCGCTTCCCTTGTCATGGACGACGAAATGGACCCGCAGTCCTGGGCTGCCGTAAGCCGCTTTGTGAAAGCGGTGGAAACGGCAACAGGAAAGCCCATGAAAGAAGGCGACGGCGGATTCAGCTTCACGGTGAACCCGGAGTTGGAGGCGGAGGAGTACATTATTAAGGTGGACAAGCGGGGGGCGGCCGTGCAGGCGTCGGCCCTGAACGGTTTCCTATATGCCTGTGAGACCCTGAAGCAGATGCTGCCCGCGGAGATTTACGGCGGCGTGAAGGCCAAGGCCGACTGGGTGCTGCCGTATGCCACCATCCACGACAAGCCCCGCTTCGCCTACCGGGGCATGCACATGGATCCATGCCGGCATTTCTGGTCCATCGAGGAGACCAAGCGCTATATAGACGTGATGGCCGCCTACAAGCTGAACCGCCTGCACTGGCACCTGACCGACGACCAAGGCTGGCGCATCCAGATCAAGCGCTATCCCCGCCTGACCGAGGTGGGCGCCTGGCGGGACGGAACCGTCGTGGGCAAGAACTGGGGGACGACGGACGGAATCCGTTACGGTGGCTACTATACGCAGGACCAACTGCGTGAAGTGGTTGCTTATGCTGCCGAGAGGGGCATTACAGTCATTCCCGAAATAGATCTTCCGGGACACATGGTGGCCGCGTTGGCCTCATACCCGGAACTGGGGTGTACCGGTGGCCCGTACAAGGTATGGGAACGCTGGGGAGTGGCCAAAGATATCCTCTGCGCCGGCAACGATGAAGTGTTTGTTTTCCTGGAGAACGTGCTGGCAGAGGTGATGGATGTTTTCCCGTCGGAGTATATCCATATCGGCGGAGACGAATGTTTTAACGGAGATGCAGAGCCGGATCGGCCGGATCCGTGGGATGTATGCCCCAAATGCGCCCGCAGGATGGCCCAGCTGGGAATCCGCCGGGGTCCCCAGGCCAAGCATTATTTGCAGAATTATGTCACATCGCGCATTCAGCACTTCCTCACTGAGCACGGCCGGAAGGTAATCGGCTGGGACGATATCATGGAGGGGAACCTGGAACCCGGTGCCACCATCATGTCCTGGCAGGGTGTGAAGGGAGGCCTGGCTGCTGCAGCTCAGGGTTTCGATGCCATCATGGCCCCCAACAGCCATTTCTATTTCGACTACTATCAGGGTCAGGAAAGGGATAAGGAGCCTTTCGGAATCGGCGGCTATATCCCTCTGGAGAAAGTTTACAGCTACGAACCCCTGACCGGGGTCCCGGCCGGCTCCCAGAAGCACATCCTTGGCGTCCAAGCCAATTTGTGGACAGAGTATATCGCTACGCCGGAGCATCTGGAGTACATGCTGCTGCCGCGCATGTGCGCCCTGAGCGAGGTGCAGTGGTGCGAGGCTTCGCGCAAAGACTACGACCGGTTCAACACCTCGCTGGACCATACGTTCTCCATCCTGGACCAGATGGGCTATATGTATAGCCTGGACTGCCGGGGCCTGGTGGGTCTGGACCGCAAGCCGGCCCGTACCGCAGCCGAGCTGCAGAGCTACCTGGATGCCCAGCCCGCCGGTTGGTAAAACCTGGATTCTCAGTACAGGAGGACGCCCAGCACGGCGCCAGCCAGGATTACATGGATGGGGTTCATCCTGCCCCAGTAGGAGGCCGCAAAAGCCGCAGCTAACAGACACCAGCTTTTCCAGTCCGGAAAGTTTTCCTGAACCACTTGGACCTGAGGCACACCGCCCGTCCAGGTGGTTTTCAGGATCAGGATTACGGCCGCCGCGCCGATCAGGCCCACTACCGTGGGTTTGAGCCAGCTCATGGTGCCGGCATACAGCTGGCTGGTGCGGAATTTCGTGTAGAAGTGCACGATCAGCAGCATGATCACGAACGAGGGGAGCATCAGGGACAGGGTGGCGGTGAGCGAGCCGCATACGCCCAGCAGCTGGCTTCCGGTGGCATTGAACAGCACGTCGTACCCCACATAGGTGGCGCTGTTGATGCCGATGGGTCCGGGGGTCATCTGGGAGACGGCCACGATGTCCGTGAAAGTGCCTTCCGATATCCAGGGGTGCTCCACCACCACCTGGTTCTGGATCAGGGACAGCATGGCGTATCCCCCGCCGATGGTGAAAGCCCCGATCACGAAGAAAGTCCAGGCCAGTTGCAGGATGAGCCAGAGTGTTGTCATGCGCGGGTGTGTTTTATCCGGTACCAGCTGATGCTGAATCCCAACACCAGCACGCAGAGGATGATGTAGATGGGAGATACGTTCAGGAAAGCCACCAGCACCAGCGCGGCCACGGCCAGCAGCCACGCCCACCAGCTTTTGCAGCTTTTCTTGGCCATGTTGACCATGGGGACGGCTATGAGGGCAATCACCACGGGGCGGATGCCCATGAAAGCGCGCACCACCCAGGGGTTGTCTTTAAAGGCCGAAAAGAACATGGCGATGGCCAGGATGATCAGGAACGAGGGGGTGATGCTGCCCAGGGTGGCGGCGATGCTGCCTTTGAGGCCCCGCATCTTGTGTCCTGCGAAAATGGAGATGTTCACGGCCATTACCCCGGGCGCGCTTTGCGACAGGGCCACGATGTCCGGCAGGTCTTCTTCCGGAATCCAGCCCCGGCGCTGCATCTCTGCCTGGATGATGGGAATCATGGCATAGCCGCCTCCGATGGTGAATGCTCCGATCTTGGCAAAGACGGCGAAGATTTGCCACAGGGATACTTTCTTTTCTTCCATAACAGCTGCAAAGATACAAATAAGGGCGGTTTTGAGAAAATCTGATGAAAATTTCTTGGAAAAAATTTGTGGAATCGGAAAAAGTTACTACCTTTGCAGTCCCGTTTGATGAGAACGGGATTTTTTACGGCTCATTGACAATACTGAAAGACTAAAAGTACAAGCAAGTACCGGAAATTGTTGTAACAATTTTCTAAAAAAACGAGCGTCTATTTCTTTAAAAGAGAAGCGTCAGGGACAAGCTAAGAATTATATAAGAATATACAATGAAGAGTTTGATCCTGGCTCAGGATGAACGCTAGCGGCAGGCTTAACACATGCAAGTCGAGGGGCAGCGCGGAGTAGCAATACTCTGGCGGCGACCGGCGAAAGGGTGAGTAACGCGTGAGCAACATGCCCGTAGGTGGAGGATAGTCGATGGAAACGTCGCGTAATACTCCGTAACAACAGAGGCTGCATGACCTTTGTTTAATAGATTTATCGCCTACGGATTGGCTCGCGTACCATTAG
>CAMHST010000074.1 GCA_946187865.1 uncultured Bacteroidales bacterium | reverse complement strand
GGCAATACGCCTACTTCACAAACGGAGCAGACAGGATAAAGCAGCAGGATTTGGCAATGTCCTCCAGCGACTTGGCCAGGATGGGGGCGGGATCCACCGGTTCAGCCTGGCCGGATGCCAGCCCGGCGCCAGCCCCCTGCCCACCGGCCTGCCGATGGGCCAGATACTCGGAGAGGTTGTACATGAAGGCGGCGGTCTGGTCGGCCTGCTCCATGGTGCTCTCGGGTTCCATCTCTACGAAGTAGTCGCTGTGGCCTGTCTCATAAAAAGCATCAAAGATGGCCTTGTAGTCCAGTTTGCCGCTCTCTCCCAGCACATAGTAGTCCTTGATATGCAACACAAGGATGCGCCCGGGGTTCTGGCGGATCATCTGTACCGGGTCACGCTTGCCCTGCATGGTCCAGTATACATCCAGCTCAAAACTCACGGCCTCCGGGTCTGTATGCTGTAGCATATAATCGATCGGCGCCAGCGCCGATCCCTGCAATGGATGGAACTCCATATTGTGGTTATGGTACAGGAAACGGATGCCGTAGTCGCGGGCCAGGGTCCCCACCTGGTTCAGCAGATCGCAGGTCTTGGCGGCCTGGGCTTCGTCACCCCAGGCAAAGATGCCCACAAGGGCCAGATACTGGCAGCCCATGGCCTGATGGTCGGCTAAGACCTGCTTCCAGGCCTCCAGGCACTCCTGAGGGTGAGCGATGTCAATGCCGGCACCCACCGTGTTGGAACTCTTTAACTTAAGCCCATGATTTTCTATTACTTTCCGGAGTTCTGCGGGCGAGTACCCAAACATCTTCTGCCCGGGTGCGTAGTTACTGATTTCCACCGAAGTGTAGCCCATCCCGGCAATCCGGTCCAGGGCTCCTTCGAAATCGCTGCCCAGCTCCTGCACGGAATACAGCTGCAGGCCGATATCCTTCTTCTCAACAGACACGCTCTTTCCGGAAAGCACCGTCCGCAGGTTCCGGATGGAGGTCTCTACATCTGAGAGCATGTGACGGGAATTGAAGATTTCAATGGTATAGTAGCCGTCATAGCCGCTCTTCTGCAGATCCCGCACCAGCTTTTCCATGGGGATGCAGCCGGTGAAGGAGGCGCAGCTAGCCATATTGTCCGGGGAATAACGGTCTTTCAGGTGTACGTGACGGATCCGGTCGCGGAACTTGGCATATGCCTCCAGAGCGTCCTCGCCGTTAGCCAGATAATTGCCGGTGTCAAAAGCGTGCCCGGCAGCAGGAATAGCGTTGAATACCCTTTCCAGGTCAGCTGTGCAGTGTACGTCAGAGGTCAGGTTGTCGTTGTCCTCGAAGAGCACGTCCACACCCTGGGCGTTGGCCCGGGCGATGAAGTCGGCCATCCGTCGCATCATTTCCTCTTCGGGAAGGGTACTCTCGCCACGGCCCATGGGCACAAGCATCAGTTTCTTGTAACCATGCTTTGCAACGAACTTAAGGCATAAATCCTGGGCATTCCACTCATGACCGGGGAACGGCAGTTTCCAGTCATCTTCGAAGAAATTCACAAGGCCGATTGCACAGCTGTGTCCGAAGCCCAGGCTATCCAGAGTCTTGATCATTTCGTCCGTAGAAAACACCCATACGTCGGCAGCATCGTAACCCATAGCTTTCACACGCGCGGCGGCATCGGCAAAAGATATGCCCTCCTGCTGCGAAATAGTCGTGATGTGGTCGCTGAAAACTGAGATTTTCGGCTCTTTCTTGCTACAAGAGACCAAACAAAGGGCGACCGCAAGGGCGCTCAAAACGAGAATAAAGTTTTTCATATTATCGATTGATAGAAAATGTCCATTTACAAGAGAAGGTTCGTCAGGAATACCACCACAATACCCACCGGCGCCACGAATCGGATCAGATAATAGAACACCCGGTACAGGACGCGGTTGCAGGTGCCGCCGTTGGTGAGTTCGTCCCGGACATCGGCCTTGGGCAGCTTCCAGCCTACGAAAAGGGTGAAAACCAGGCCGCCCAGCGGCATGAGCCAGTTGGAGCACAGGTGGTCCAGAAAATCGAAGAAGGTGTCTCCCAGGATACGGACGCCGCTCATGGGGCCGAAGGAAAGACTGCACAGGATGCCGATGAGCCAGGTGAAAAAGGCCAGCAACAGCGTGGCGGGAACCCGTTTCATTCCCTTTTCTTCCGTGAGGAAGGCGACGCCCACCTCCAGCATGGATATGGCGGAGGTGAGGGCGGCGGCCAGGATGGCGACGAAAAACGCGATGGAAATGATGGCGCTGACAATGGGAAGGGAGCCGGCCATCCGGTTGAAAATAAAGGGCAGGGTCTCGAACACCAGCCCCGGTCCTGTCCCGGGCTCGATGCCAGCCGAGAACACCGCCGGCATGATAGCAAAGCCAGCCATCACGGCAAACAGCAGGTCCGAGACCGCCGTTCCCAGGCCGGACACGATCAGGTTCTCTTCCTTTTTCACGTAGGAAGCATAGGTGAGGATGGTGCCCACCCCCAGGGAAAGCGAGAAGAAGGCCTGACCCAGGGCCGCCGCGCCAGCGTCGGCATTGAGCTTGGAGAAATCCGGCTTGAGCAGGTACGCCACGCCTTTAGCCGACCCAGGCAGGGTGAGGGAATACACGATGATGGCCACAATGAGTACGAACAGCACCGGCATGGCAATGTTGGAGAACTTCTCGATTCCCTTCTTTACGCCGCCCAGCACGATGCCCGCCACCATGGCCATGAAAGCTGTATGGGAGAGGATGGGCTGCCAGGTGGAGGAGATGAACGTGCCGAAATAGCCGGAAACGGCCTCTGCCGGGGCCGATGTAAAGTCGAATGAGAGCGACTTGAACAGGTACTGGACCGACCAGCCGCCCACCACCGAATAGTAGCTGAGGATCAGGAGAGGGGACACGATGGTGAGGATCCCCGCCCAGTGCCAGCGAGTGCCGGGAGCCAGTTTTCGGAGGGCACCATAGGCATTGGAGCGGCTCCTGCGGCCGATAATAGACTCGGCAAAGAAGATGGGAACGGCCACCAGCAGCGACGCTACAATATACAGCAGGATGAAGGCCGCCCCGCCATACTCGCCCAAGATGTAGGGGAAGCGCCAGATATTTCCCAGGCCGATGGCCGATCCCGCCATCGCCATGATCACCGCCGCCCGGCTTCCGAAGTTTTCCCTTGCTTTCATCGGCTAAAAGAACAAAGAGACAATCATGGTGCCGATGCCCAGGGGCGCCACGAAGCGGATTAAGAAATAAACAAACGGGAATAACTTGACATTCAGTTGTTTGGTACCGTTGTTAGTGAGCTCTGCAAAGAGCGTTTCCCGGGGCATGATCCAGCCCGCCAGGATGACTACCAGGAAGCCGCCGGCCACCAGGAGCACATTGGAGGCGAAACTGTCGGCAAAGTCAAAGAGGTTACCGCCGAAAAGCTGCACCCCGGAAAGCGGGCCGAAGGACAAGGATGCCAGGGTTCCCAGGGCGCCGCACAGGAGAAAAAGCCAGAAACAGGCTTTCCTGCGGCTGATTTTCCGGGTTTCCGTGAGGAAGGCAACCCCCACCTCGATCAGCGAGACCGACGAGGTAAGGGCTGCAAAGAGGATGGTGAGGAAGAACAGGATGGCAGCGATGGAACTAACCACCGGCAACTGCTGTCCCATCTCGGAAAAAATGAACGGGAGGGTGTCGAAAATGAGCCCCGGACCGCTTCCGGGGGCAATTCCGGCCGCAAATACCGCTGGCATGATGGCAAACCCGGCCAGATAGGCGAAAAGCAGGTCGCATACCGACGTGCCCACCCCGGCCACCATCAGATTCTCCTCCTTGCTCACATACGAAGAATAGGTTATGATGATGCCCATGCCCAGCGACAGGGAATAGAAAGACTGCCCCAGGGCGTCGATGAAGGTATGGCCCGTCACCTTGGAAAAATCTGGCTTTACCAGGTATTCCACGCCTTTGGAAGCACCAGGCAATGAGAGAGAATACACTGTAATAAGCACCACCAGCAGGAACAGCACCGGAATGCAGAACTTACTGAATTTTTCGATCCCGCCCTTCACCCCGAACGCGACAATGACCACGGTGACCAGCAGGAAGCCCAGGTGGCACACCATGGGCATCCACGTCCGGCCGATGAAGGCTTCGAACGACCCGGTGAGCTGCTCCGGCGGGGTGTGGATGAAGGTGAGCCGGCAGGCTTGGACCAGATAATCCAGCGACCATCCTCCCACGACGGAATAATAGGACACAATCCAAAGCGGTGTAAAGACGGTGAGAAGGCCCAGCCAGCGGCCCGCCTTACCGGGAACAAGGGCGGCGATGGCGGTGCGGCTGTTGGTTCCGCTCCTGCGGCCGATGGCAGCCTCTGCCAGGAAAATGGGCAGGGACAGCACCAATGTGAATACAATATAGATAACGATAAAGGCCGCACCGCCATTCTGGCCGACAAGATAGGGGAATCGCCAGATATTGCCCAGGCCGATGGCCGACCCGGCCAGGGCCATGATTACAGCCGCACGGCTGCCAAAGTGCTCTCTCTTTTTCATTAAGTCCATTTGGGCAAAGATAATGATTTCTTGAAATAAATCCTTACATTTGTATCATGCAACAGTACTTAGACCTTCTCCGGCACATCCGCGCAAACGGTGTCCTGAAACAGGACCGCACGGGTACGGGCACGCAGAGCGTGTTCGGCTACCAGATGCGATTCAACCTGCAGGAGGGCTTTCCCCTTCTCACCACCAAGAAAGTTCACCTCAAGTCCATCATCTATGAGCTGCTCTGGTTCCTGGCGGGAGATACCAACATCAAATACCTCAAGGACCACGGCGTTTCCATCTGGGACGAATGGGCAAACGAAAACGGAGACCTGGGCCCCGTATATGGCCATCAGTGGCGCAGCTGGCCCACGCCGGAAGGAGGGACCATCGACCAAATTTCGATGGTTATCGACACAATCAAGCGTAATCCGGACTCCAGAAGGCTGCTTGTAACCGCCTGGAACCCCGCCGACGTGGAAAAGATGGCCCTGCCCCCTTGCCACTGCCTGTTCCAGTTCTATGTGGCCGGCGGAAAACTCTCCTGTCAGCTGTATCAGCGCAGCGCGGACGTTTTCCTGGGCGTGCCCTTCAACATTGCTTCCTACGCCCTGCTCACCATGATGATCGCCCAGGTGACCGGCCTGGAACCCGGAGAGTTCGTGCATACACTTGGAGACGCACATATTTATAAGAACCATTTCGACCAGGTGGCGCTCCAACTGACCCGGGAGCCCCGTCCGCTCCCTACCATGCGCCTGAACCCGGACGTAAAGTCCATCTTCGACTTCCGCTACGAAGATTTCGTCCTGGAGGGATACGACCCCTGGCCGGCCATCAAAGCCCCTGTAGCAGTATAGAGATATGAAAAAATGCCTGATCGTCGCCATCAGCGACAAGAACGAGATTGGCGTCAAGAACGCCCTCCCCTGGCACATCGCCGAGGACCTGCAGTATTTCAAAGCCACCACCAAGGGTTACCCTGTAATCATGGGCCGGGCCACCTACTTCTCCATCGGCCGTCCGCTCCCGGGGCGCAAGAACATTGTGCTGAACCTGGGCGGAGACCCCATCCCGGAGGTCACTTGCGCCTATTCCTTCGAGGAAGCCTACGCAGAGGCTCAGAAAACCGGGGCCGACAAGTGCTTCATCATCGGCGGCGCCTCCGTGTACAAAGCGGCCCTGCCTGATATGGACCGGCTGTATATCACCCACGTACACACCACAGTGAAGGATGCCGACGCCTTTTTCCCGGCCATCGACCCTTCTGTCTGGGAACGGGTGAGCACCTCCGAGACCAAAACGGACCCGGAGAGCGGATACAAGTTCGAATTTGTCATTTATGAACGCAAGCATATGGATATCCAAAAAGAACTCTGGGGTAAGACAGAAGACGGAAAAGAGATTTTCCTCTATACCCTCAAAAACGCATCCGGCGCTTATGTGAAACTGAGCAGCGTGGGCGCATCCATCGTTTCCATCGTGGTCCCCGACAAACAGGGAAAACTGGAAGATGTGGTCCTGGGCTATGCGAATCCGCTGGACTATTTCGGCGACGGCCCTTGCTCCGGCAAGGTCCCCGGCCGTTTTGCCAACCGTATCGCCAAGGGGAAATTCACCCTGGACGGCAAGGAATACACCCTTCCCATCAACAACGGCCCCAACCACC
>CAMHST010000073.1 GCA_946187865.1 uncultured Bacteroidales bacterium | reverse complement strand
GGCCGGTCTGGATGGCATACTGCTCCGCGGGAAGACCGAAGGCGTCATATCCCATGGGATGCAGGACGTTGAAGCCCTTCAGCCGCTTGTAACGGGCAAAGATGTCGCTGGCAATGTAGCCCAGCGGATGCCCCACATGAAGGCCCGCACCGCTGGGGTACGGGAACATGTCCAGCACATAGTATTTGGGTTTGCCGGACTGGTTATCCGCCCGGTATGTCTTGTTGGCAGCCCACCAGGCCTGCCATTTCTTTTCAATCTCCAAAAAATCGTAATCCATATCGCTACTTGATCGTTTTTCCGTTAATTCCGAATTTTCCCTTCTTTTCCAGGCGGAATTCCACCGTCACCGTCATGGCTACCTTCACTTTCTTGCCCCGGTGACGTCCCGGCCTCCACTTGGGAGAGGCCGACACCACCCGGACGGCTTCGTCGTCCAGGCTCACATGGGAGCTCCTGGACACTTTCACATCCCGCACTTCCCCGTTCTCGTCAATCACGAAATCCACCAGTACCCGGCCCTGTATGCCGTTGTCCAGCGCATATTCCGGATACTTAAGGTATTGGTACACCCATTTTTCCATGAACGTGCGCGGATCCTGCGAGTTCAGGAACATGGGTTTGACGTCCACGTCGCTGAAGGCCATGACACCCTCGATGGTGGCGGGAGCGCCGGTGTCCGTGCTGCGGAAACGGGGCCGCTCCCCGTTGCACAACTGCTGGGTGAAGCTATATACATATTCCAGTTCCCGTTCCATGCCGTCGTAGTCCAGCAGCAGGAAATCGTCTTTGCCGGTGTTGTGCTCTGGATAACGCCCGGTGGTGAAAAGGACGGAAGGGATCTCTTTGTCGTAGAACACCCGGTGGTCTCCGGGGTAAGGTTCTTCCAGAGTAACGGTGGCCTGGACGGGAAGCAGCTCCCCCTTCAGGTTGCCGAGCACCATCGTAAGGTCTTCATTGGCCGACGGATAGGCCAGGAACGAATCCGCGCCGGTTCCCAGCATGTCCAGGTTGATCATGGCGTCTATCTGGGCGGCGTCCTGGGCGAAATACCGGTTCAGGAAATACCAGGACCCGGCGAAGGTCTCTTCCGAGGCGCCGAACCCCACGAACAGGACGCTCCGCCGAAGGAGCGTACGGGCATAGGAGAGCTTCCGGGAAAGTTCCAGCAGCATGGCCACGCCGGAAGCGTTGCCGTTGGCCCCGTAATAGATGCGCCGGTGCGGTACGCCGTCGATGGTCAGGGTGTCGGCCCCCAAGTTGTCCAGGCGGGCGCCCACCACGATATAACGGTTGTTCAGGGTCTTGTCCCAGCCTTGCAGGAAGCCCACGACATTTCGGCTCTCAAGCGTATCGGCCCCGAAGGCCACGCCGAAGGTAGAGCCCTCCGAGGGGCTCAGGACATCGATGCCGTATTCTTTCAGGCGCTCCGACACGTAGGCGGCCGCCAGTTTTTCCCCTTCACTGCCGGCTTTGCGGCCTTCCAGTTCCGCCGAGGCCAGGTACGAGACATGCGCCTTGAACGCACGGACCGTTTCCGTGTCGTCCAGGTCGGCCGGTGAGGCCCCGGAGCGGAACTGCCCGGATGCAAGCGTGGTAACCAGCAGGGCAGCGGCGATAGCTAGCAGTTTTCTCATCATTCGTTCACAAGGATCCAGCCGTCTTCCGGGCAGATGCCGTTACCGCGCAGTTTGCGGAGGGTCCGGAGGACTTCGTTGAGGTCGTTGGAGGGGCAGACCGAAACGGCCAGCAGGCCGTTCCGGAAGCTGATGATGGTAGCCGTGTAGCCGGCCTCGTTGCATTTGTTCAGTTTACGCTCTGCATAGGCGCGGTTGCGGAAGGCCCCGACCACGATGCAATACTTGGTCTGGAGCTTGGTGGTGAACAGCCCTCCCATCTTGGACGGGTTCAGGACGGTTCCCTTGGCCTGCGTCAGGGAATCCAGCAGGAAGGCTTCCCGGGCGGCGATGGAATCTGCCAGGTGCTGACGGACTTTTTCCATGGAATCCAGGACGGCCTGGTGGCGGGCTTCCTCGCGGCGGTTCCGCTCCTGGACCATCTGCTCCAGCTGGGCGCTTGTGGGACGGCCGGCGATGCTGCGCACGAAGTCGCAGCCCGTGAGCAGCAGGCTGCACAAGACAAGCACCGGTATGAGGGTCTTTTTCATAAGCTTTTCCTCCTAGTTCTGCAAAAATACTGATTTTTCCAAAATCAAGCCAAATAAATATTGTATATTTGTACACGTATGAAGAAAACGATCCATCTGGAAGCCATGGACCCGATAGAGATTTTCGGGGTGGGCAACAAAATCCTCACAGAGTTCTGCTCCTACTTCCCCCACCTGAAAGTGGTGGCCAGGGGCAACGAAGTCATGCTGGAAGGCAACGAAAGCGACATCTCCGAGTTCAACATCCGCTTTGCGGAACTGATAGAGCGCCGCCACCGGAAAATGAACCTCACCGCCTACGACGTGGAAGACATCTTCACCGGGAAAGGGAACGACCGCCTGCCCGCCGCCGGAGACGAAGTCATCGTCCACGGGACAGACGGAAAAGCCATCCGCGCCCGCAACAAAACGCAGCAGGATCTGGTGAAAGCGTATTTTTCCCACGACCTGGTATTCGCCGTCGGCCCCGCCGGAACGGGCAAGACATATATGGCCATCGCCCTGGCCGTACGCGCACTCAAGAACCGGGAGATCAAACGCATCATCCTCACCCGGCCCGCCGTAGAAGCCGGTGAGCGCCTGGGCTTCCTTCCGGGAGACCTAAAAGACAAACTGGACCCCTACCTCCAGCCCCTGTACGATGCCCTGGCCGACATGATCCCCTCCAGGAAACTGCAGGAATTCATGGCCGACGGCACCATCCAGATCGCTCCCCTCGCCTACATGCGCGGCCGTACCCTGGACAAAGCCTGCGTCATCCTGGACGAAGCCCAGAACACCAACCTGGGACAGCTGAAAATGTTCCTCACCCGCATGGGCATGAACGCCAAGTTCATTGTCACCGGCGACGCCACCCAGATAGACCTTCCCCGCCGCGAAGACAGCGGCCTGCTCGCCGGCATCCGCCTCCTGGACGGCATCAAAGGCATCGCCACCATCCGCTTCACCAACGACGACATCGTCCGCCACCCCCTGGTGACCAAGATCGTCAAGGCGTTCGACGGAGTATAATGGCCCGGCGGGGCACTGCCATAAAAAGAGGGGGCAACCCGCTTTTGCGAGTTGCCCTCTCTTCTAATTCGTTTTCAGATACTTACTGAGCGTTGCCACCCAGGATGGCCTCCCATTTCTCGTAAGCCTTCTGGAACTCGTCTCCCTGGCTGCGGAGCTGGAAGTTCAGGCGCTTCAGGAAGTCGGCGCAGGCTTCTTTCACCTCGTTCATGGAGGTTACCTCATAGGCCTTCTCGAAGTCGGGGATGGCGCTCTTGTACACGTCTACAAGCTGAGCCTGCATTTCGTCGTACTTCTTCCATTCCTTCACATCCAGGGCGTTCATGGCATCCACCAGGTCCTCGCCTTTCTTCAGGGCGACCATGGCCCTGCCATAGTAGGACATGTCGTACTTGTCGTTGATGGCGATACCCTTGTCGTAAGCGGCGATGGCCTTGTCGTAGTCCTTGATGCCGGTGTAGATGTTACCTTCTACATAATAGAGGGAAGGGTTGTCCGGCATAGCCTTCTTGGCCTCGTCCAGGAGCTCCACGATCTTGGCAGGATCCTCGTTGGTCTGCAGATAGAGGTTGATCAGGTTGGTGAGGATGGAGGCGTTGTCCGGATAGGAGGTGAGACCGGTGGCCAGGTAGTTCTTGGCAGCGGTGGTGTCGGCCTTGGCCAGGGCGATCTCCGACAGGGAAGCATAGATGTTACCCTCGGAGGTGTAGTTGTTGGCCAGGCACTTGTTGTAGTATTCCTCTGCGCGTTCGTAGTTCTTGGCGGCCAGGGCAGTGAAAGCGGCATTGTAGGCGGCATCGTCGTTGGGGACGGTGCAGGGAGCCATGCGGGACACGTCGGCTGCGCCCTTGAACAGATCGCTGGCCTTGGCGAAATCGCCCAGCTGATAGTAGGTGAAAGCGTCGTTATAATAGGCGTTGGCGATCTCCTGGAGCTTGGGGTCGATGTCCTTGTCCTTGGCACCCAGCTCGAAAGCCTTGGCATAGGCCTTGGCGGCCTCTCCCAGCAGGTCTCCCTGCACGGAAGGATGGGACACTTCGGAGAAGGCCAGCACGCCGGCCTGGTTGAAATACACGTTCAGGTGGGAAAAGACCTGCTTCTCGAAGCTCTGGCCATCCAGCTGGACAGTTTCCACTGCGGTGGGACGCTCCTTGAACATCATGCCGAAGGTAGCTTTGTCGATACCGGGCGTGACGTTGGACATGGGATTGTTATAGGCGGCCATATATGCCTTGGCCAGGTTCATCCAGGTACCGGACTTGGTGGCCTTCTTGGCATCCTGGGCGGCAGAGAGAGCCTTATCCACAGCCTTCTGCATGTCAGCGTCGGGCTTCTGGGCATACGCTACCTGCAGTGCGCAGGCGAGAGCGAGGGTGAAAAATAACTTTTTCATATCAATTAAGTGTTAATGATTATTCAGTGGCCAATTCCTGGTTGGCGGACGGTTGCGATTCTTCTTCGTCGCTGTGGGCGACTACGGAGATGGCCGCAATGGCATCGCCTTCCTTGATGTTGATGAGCTTGACGCCCTGAGTGGCACGTCCGGCAACACGTATGGTGCTGACAGGCATACGGATGGTCATTCCCGAGCGGTTGATAATCATCAGGTCGTCTTCGTCCGTGACGTTCTTGATGGCTACCAGTTTGCCCGTTTTCTCCGTGATGTTCAGGGCCCTTACGCCCTTGGCACCCCTGGAGGTCTGACGATATTCCAAAGGATCGGAACGTTTGCCGTAGCCGTTCTCGGAAACCGCCAGCACCTGGTGCCTGGCCACGTCTTCGGCCTGCGGATCCTGGCATACGACACCGATCACATAATCCCCTTCTTCAAGATTGATGCCACGAACGCCGGTAGAGGTTCTGCCCAGGGGCCTAGCCTCTGATTCATCGAATCTTACGCATCTTCCGTTATGGGCGGCGATCATGATATTGCAGTGCCCGTTGGTGAGCACGGCCTCCAGCAGCTGGTCGTCTTCGCGGATGTTGATGGCGTTTACGCCGTTGGTGCGCGGACGGGAGTAGGCTTCCAGGGAAGTCTTCTTGACGACACCATTGCGGGTGACCATCATGATGTAATTGTTGTTGATGAAATCCTCGTCCTTGAGGGTTTTCACGTTGATATAGGCCTTGACGCTGTCGTCCGGCTCGATCATCAGGATGTTCTGGATGGCGCGGCCCTTGGAAGTGCGGTTGCCTTCCGGGATCTCATATACCTTGAGCCAGTAGCAGCGGCCCTTCTGGGTGAACAGGAGCAGGGTGCTGTGGTTGTTGGCAATATAGATATGTTCGATGAAGTCTTCGTCCCGCGTGGCGCTGCCCTTCATGCCCACTCCGCCGCGGTTCTGGGTGCGGAACTCGGTGAGCGGCGTGCGCTTGATGTAACCCAGGTGGGAGATGGTGATGACCTGCTCTTCGTCGGAATAGAAGTCTTCCGGGTTGAACTCGTCGTCTGCGAGGGTGATCTCCGTGCGGCGGGGATCCCCGTAGCGGGCCTTGAGGTCCATGGTCTCTTCCTTGACCACCTTGAACTGCTCTTCCACCGAGCCCAGGATCTGCAGGCAGCGCTCGATGAAGCGCATCAGGTCGTCGTACTCGTTGCGGAGCTTCTCGCGGTCCAGTCCGGTGAGCTGGCCCAGGGTGAGGGCGATGATGGCGGCCGACTGGGGCTCCGTGAAACCGTAGCGGTCCTGGAGCATCTGCTTGGCGTCGTCGCGGTTTTTGGTCTCGTAGCGGATGATATGGACGATCTCGTCGATGATGTCCATGGCTTTCAGGAGGCCTTCCAGGATATGGGCGCGCTTCTGGGCCTTGTCCAGTTCGAACTTGGTGCGGCGCACCACAACCTCGTGGCGGAACTCCACGAACTGGCCGATGATCTCCTTGAGGCTCAGGGTGCGGGGACGTCCCTTGACCAGGGCCACATTGTTGAAGGAGAAACTGCTCTGGAGCGGGCTGTACTTGAACAGCATGTTCAGGACCACCCCCGAGTTGGTCCCCTGCTTGAGGCGGATGATCACGCGGGTTTCTCCGCGGGAGCTCTCGTCGTTGATGTAGGAGATGCCCTCCACCTTCTTTTCGTC
>CAMHST010000072.1 GCA_946187865.1 uncultured Bacteroidales bacterium | reverse complement strand
AGAAACAGATTATGGCACACAAGAAAGGTCAATCCAGTTCCAAGAACGGCCGTGAGTCGCATTCCAAACGCCTTGGCATCAAGAAGTTCGGCGAAGAAGTCGTAAAGGCCGGTAACATCATCGTGCGTCAGCGCGGCACCGCTCACAACCCGGGTCTGAACGTGGGTATGGGTAAGGATCACACCCTGTACGCCCTCATCGACGGCACCGTCAAGTTCACCCGCAAGCGTGAAAACAAATCCTTCGTTTCCGTAGTTCCTTTCGAGAACTAATCCCCGAAGGTACAACAGATGTAGAAAAGGAGGATCTGTATCCGCAAGGGGCAGTTCCTCCTTTGTTTTTGAAAAAGAAGACTATGCTTACCCTGAAATTGCTCCGTGACGATCCGGAATACGTGATCCGGAAACTGGCCGTCAAAAACTTTGACGCCCGCGACATCGTAGAAAAGATCATCGTCCTGGACGACCACCGCAAGGCCCTCCAGACCCACTCCGATGCCCTCCTGAGCGAACAGAAAAAGGCCGCGGCCGCTATCGGCGCCCTGATGAAAGCCGGCAAGAAGGAAGAGGCGGAGGCCGCCAAACAGGAGGTTGCCTCGCTGAAAGCCCGCTCCAACGAGCTGCTCGAAATGGCCGACAACAACAACGCCAAGCTGCAGGACCTGCTGTACCTGCTTCCCAATATCCCGTGCGACCTGGTCCCGGAAGGAAAGGGCGCAGAGGACAACCTGGTCGTGAAGATGGGCGGCCCGGAAGTGCAGCTTCCGGAAAATGCCCTCCCCCACTGGGAACTGGCCAGGAAGTACGACATCATCGACTTCGAGCTGGGCGTGAAGATCACCGGCGCAGGCTTCCCCGTATATAAAGGAAAAGGCGCCAAACTGCAGCGTGCGCTGATCAACTTTTTCCTGGACCGCAACACGGCCGCAGGCTACAAAGAGGTGGAGCCGCCCGTGATGGTGAACGCAGACTCCGGTTTCGGGACCGGACAGCTTCCGGACAAGGAAGGCCAGATGTACTTCGTGAACGAAGACAAGTTCTACCTGGTTCCCACGGCAGAGGTGCCCGTGACCAATATTTTCCGGGATGTCATCCTGCAGAACGACCAGTTCCCCCAGAAACTCACCGCCTACACCCCGTGCTTCCGCCGCGAAGCCGGTTCCTACGGCAAGGATGTGCGCGGCCTGAACCGCCTGCACCAGTTCGACAAAGTGGAGATTGTCCGCATCGAAAAGCCGGAGAACAGCTATGCCGCCCTGGACGAGATGATCGCCCACGTAGAGAGCCTGGTCAACGCCCTGGGTCTTAAGTACCGCATCCTGCGCCTGTGCGGCGGCGACATGAGCTTCACGTCGGCCATCACCTACGACTTCGAGCTGTGGAGCGCAGCCCAGGGCAGGTGGCTGGAGATTTCCTCCGTGTCCAACTTCGAGAGCTTCCAGGCCAACCGCCTCAAGCTCCGCTACAAGGACGAGAACGGCAAGACCCAGCTTGCCCACACCCTGAACGGCAGCTCGCTGGCCCTGCCGCGCGTAGTGGCCGCTCTGCTGGAAGACAACCAGAAAGACGGCTACATCGAGATCCCGGAGGTACTCCGCCCGTACACCGGCTTCGACCGCATCGACTAAGCCGTAAAGCAGAAACAATTGGCTATGAGCCAATAACGAAAAAGTGTCTGGTCACATTTGACCAGACACTTTTTCGCAAATAGCTATCAATCAGAAACTTCTACTTTACACCCTCCAGCAGCTCCATAAACCGCGCCATACCCTTGGTCGCCACATCCTGGATCAGCGTCACACGGGAATCGGAAAGGGGCACCGGCTTGGGGTCGATCACATAGATCGGCGTGTCGATGGAGGCGTAACGGTACAGTCCGGCGGCCGGATACACCTGCAGGGAGGTGCCCACGATCAGGAGGATGTCGGCCTTCTCTACCAGGCCGATCGCCTTTTCTATGTTGGGCACGGCTTCTCCGAAAAAGACAATGTGCGGCCGGAGCTGGCTGCCGTTCGGGGCCAGGTCTCCCAGGTGGACGGCATCGTAGCCCACATCGATCACCTCTTTCTCGGAGTAGGAGCGGTCGTATTCCCCGTTTTCGGGACGCATCTTGGTGAGTTCCCCGTGCAGGTGCAGGACCCGGGTGGAGCCGGCGCGCTCGTGCAGGTTGTCCACGTTCTGGGTAATCACATCCACATCGTAATCCTTCTCCAGAGCGGCGATGGCCACGTGGGCGGCATTGGGCTTGGCGTCCCGCAGCTGGGCGCGGCGCTGGTTGTAGAAATCCAGCACCAGTTTCCGGTTGCGGTACCAGCCCTCGATAGAGGCCACGTCATTCACGTCGAACTGTTCCCAGAGCCCTCCCGTATCCCGGAAGGTGGCAAAGCCGCTTTCGGCGCTTACACCGGCGCCGGTAAGGACGGCGATCTTCTTCTTTTTCATTCCTTTACCTCAAAATAGTATTTTTTCACCCAGTACTCAAACAGCGGGTCGATGATCACGGGATTGTCGGCTTCATCAAACTGGAGAATCTCCTTTTTCATGAGGGCGTCCTTTACCCGCTTCACGTTGGCCGACGAGTTGAGCCCGTACTTGCGGATGACCTCCGCCGAGCTGAAACGGGTTACCCCGTCTACCGTTGCCTTTAACATATTCACCTGGTGGTTGGTCAGGGAGCCCATCATTTCCACGAAACGGGGCTCGTGCACCGACACCAGCGCACCCAGGGCATCTACCAGCACCGGTTCCATGATGTATCCACGCGTCATGGAGTCGCAGATGGCAGAGAAGTGATTGATGTACCACAGATGTCCGCGGAAAAGCCGGCAGGCCCCTTCCATCAGGTTGGCTTCCAGGACCTTGCCTCCGGAAAGGAAGCCCCGGAGCACATGGGAGGCCATCTCGCTTTCCTCTACGGGGGAAAGGCGCACCCGCTCCACCTGGCGATGGAACAGCAGGCTGCTCTCGAAGATGGCATGCATGGCGTTGACGGCCGACCCACTGAGGATGAAGGAGAACTGCCGCTCCCCTGCCTCCCGGGCCGCCCGCATGACGGCATCCAGGGGACGGAGCAACGCATCCGGATTGTCCTGATACTGCACACATTGGAATTCATCCACGATCAGGATCAGGCGCTCTCCCCGGTCTTTGGCCAGGCGGAAAGGGAAACGGAGCATGGCTTTCACGTCGTCTGCGTCCAGCGCCCAGCTCTCCGAGACAATCCGGTCTTCATCGGCAAAGGCGGCGCTGTCAAAGACGAAGTGCGTGCCGTCCAGGTATTTCTGCACCACGGCGGCATATTCCGCCGGCGTAGAGGCCACCATCCGCACCACCGTGGATCCCAGCCGGAGCAGGAATTCGTCCAGTGTGCGGATGTTCAAGGCCGACATCTGCCCCACCGTGAAGGATTTCCCGGCCATCCGCATAGACAGCAGGGACTGCTGGATCAGGGATGTCTTGCCGGTTTTGGGCGGCTCGTACATCACCACGTGCTCCCCCTGGGAAAGCAGGTTTCCCATCAGGACCACATCCGCCTTGCGACCGACAAAGTTCTTGCCGGTCACATATTGGGAATAAGGGAAAGGGGTATCCATTACTCGGCCGGGGAATCTTCTTCGGTTATGGGAATCACCGAGATCTCATCGGCGGGAATAACTACCTCCTCTACGGGTTCTGCGGGCCGATATTTGGGCAGCGGGCTGCGCAGGCAATCGCCCAGCGGAGCCAGGACGTTCAGGAGCCAGAGCACCAGGCAGGCGACCACCACTACGCCGGCGAAGCACCACCAGAAGCGCTTGCGGATGGCTTTCTTGCGGGCTTCCGGATCCACTTCCGTCAGCTTGGGATACTGGGCCAGGGAGGTGAGGGTCTTGCCGAATTTGATGCTTACCAGAGAGGCGGCGTTCATGGCCCAGCCGTTCGCGTTCAGGACGGGACCCAGGTCACGCCTGCGCAGCTTCCGCCAGGCGATGAAGACGGAAGGCAGGGAAATCAAAAGCATGACAGCCGCAATCAGGATAACCCACTGCCACCAGGTCAGGGACTTCAGGACAGCGACCAGGCCCAGGAGCACACCCGAGACGGCGGCGACGGCAATGCTGATGCCGGCGATCTTGCCCACATCGAAGCCCGGCTTCACGGCGGCGCCGGCCTCGGCGGGCTTGCCGTCCGTGGCTTTATCGGCGGCTGCGGTGAGGTCTCCCATGGACTTGTCGTTCTTGGCCGCGGCATTCTTGTCCACCTTGTCGCTGATCCAGCGGGCGGCTTTCTTATAAGGGGCCCAGAACGCCTGGCGCAGGGAGAGCGGGTTCTCCACGATGGAGGTTACCTTGGCGGTGTAGTCGTTGCCTTCCCGGTCATAGAACACGGCATTCTTGCCGGGACGCAGGCCGTCCACATCACCGGCCGTGAGCACGGCGGCAATGTTGAAGGACTTGCCCAGTTTGTCGGAGTGGCAGGCGCAGTAGAGGATGTACATGCCGCTGAGAGAAGAAATCTCCGGAGAAGGGCCGTCCACCTTAATACAGAGGTCTGTGCTGCGCTGGTCGATATAGAGCCGGCCGGCCTGGAAGATAGCTTTCAGGTCCGGAGCGTAGAAATCCTGGAGCACCACGTAGTTGTTCAGGAAACGGTAGAAATCCCGGTGCAGGCGGACCAGCTTGTCCACCTCTTCGATGCTGAGGGCATTGGCCTGCTCGGCGTTGTCTTTCCCGATGAGCTCCAGCAGAGCGGCTTTCTGGTTAGCCTTCAGGACAGCCTGCACGGCTTCCAGGCCCAGGGGCTCCACCTCGGTGCCTTTCTTGGCTTCCAGCCAGGCCGTATAGGGGGCGAACTTGGCCAGCAGTTCGCTCCACTGGGCCTCGGAGAGGGATTCCTGCTTCGGGTCCAGGCAAAGGGCGGCCAGGGCATCCACCGCCGCCTTCCAGGCCGGGTTCACGCCCTCTTTCAAGGGCAGAAGGGCCTCCTTGACGGGTTTGGCCAGCGGCTGGTCCGCAATCTGGGAAGAAGCGTCGGCCAGGTTCCCCTCAATGGCGGCGATCTTCTCCACCGACACGTCCACCGCGTCGGAAGTGGCTGCATCAAAGCCGATTAACTTGCAGCGCATAAAGTAGTCGGCCACTTTGTCTTTCAGTGCATCCACGGCAGCAAGGGCGTCGGCCGTCTTGTCCGCGAAGGGGAAGACATCCGGCGTACCCGCCGCCTTCCAGGCTGCATAGTCGGCGCAGGCCGTGTAGAAGGCCTCTATATGGTCGGCCGTGATGCCTTCCACGCCGCTGCGGTCTGTGGCCGATCCCATGCAGGCGGCCACATCCGTGATCAGTTTGGCCAGGGCCTCGTCCGCGCCGGCCGAGGCAGGCGTGATGATTCCGTCTCCGTTAAAGAGGGTTTCGGCAAAAATTTTGGTGTTGTCGGAGGTTTCCGCGAGCGAAATGCTCTCTTTTTCCACTTTCAGGTTGGCCAGGATCTGCCGGGCCGACGACAGCAGGCGGGCGCCGTCCGGATCTTCCGTGTTGAAACGGGAGAAGTCGATGTTGTCCGTGCCTTCCAGCAGGCTGTCGGCATCCTTGACGATACGGGTGAGCCACTGGGCGGTGGCAATCACTTCATCCACCCGGATGTTGCCGTCACCGTCGGCATCGATATACCGGAGGGTGACAGGGTCGAATTCCAGACCGCCCGCCGGGCAGCTGAGGACAGTCCAGAGTTTACGGTCCAGCTCTCCCAGATGGCGGATATCCTCGCCGTTACGGATTTGGACACGGACAGCGCCGCCGACAGACGCAAATTGCCAGGGATAGGCATCGGGGTTCTTTTTCTTACTCATAGTATGCAGTGTTTGATGATTATCGCGGGGTATAACAATCTTGTTATTCGCAAATTTAATAAATTATTTTTGTAGATTTTCAAAATATTTCTACCTTTGCAGTCCCAAAAAGAAAAAGGAGGTGTAAAAGCATGATCATCGTTCCCATCAAAGAAGGCGAAAACATCGAGAGAGCCCTGAAAAAATTCAAGCGTAAGTTTGAAAAGACCGGTGCTGTCCGCGAAATGCGTGCCCGCAAAAACTTCGAGAAACCTTCCGTGATCAAACGCATGGCCCTGCAGAAGGCTATCTATGTTCAGAAGCTTCGTCTTCAGGAAGAGCAGTAATTGCCGCCAACACCTTAACTATAAAAACAGACTGACCTTTAAGGCCAGCCTGTTTTTTTTATGGGGCAACCCTCGGGACAAAATGTCAGCCCGGGAGAGATAGCCGATTGATTGGGGAGAGGTGGTCGGTATTTTTGGGAGAGGTGCATTTTTTTGCCTAAGACCTCTCCCACCATATCGGCCACAGATAGCGCTACAACGCATTTTCGCCGGGAGTGGTGTCAGCCCTAAAATCGCACCTCTCCCATTAGACCGTTGTTTTTGTGGCGGTTTTGGAATGACGGACTTTATCGGAGCGGAAATTTTATTATCTTTGTAGTCTATGAGCGACTATATCGTATCGGCCAGGAAATACAGGCCGGACTCCTTCGAGAGCCTGATCGGCCAGGACAACATTGCACGTACCCTCTCCAATTCCATCAAGCGGGGGCAGCTGGCGCATGCCTACCTGTTCTGCGGCCCCCGGGGCGTGGGTAAAACCACTACCGCCCGCATCTTTGCCAAGATGATCAACTGCGCCCATCCCGGGCCGGAGATGGAGCCCTGCGGGGAATGCGAGTCCTGCGTGAGCTTCCAGGAGGGCCGTTCCTATTGCATCCACGAGCTGGACGCCGCTTCCAACAAT
>CAMHST010000071.1 GCA_946187865.1 uncultured Bacteroidales bacterium | reverse complement strand
ATAATTAAATGCCTTTGTAATTGTCATTCCCCTGCATAGAGAGATGCAAATGGAATACATGACATCATTGGAAACGTGGTAATCAATCTCATCGGTAAAGCCATAGTATCCCGACGCTCCTTTCCTTGTAAAGAAATCAGAAAAATCTCTGTTGGCAAAACTCAAGCAGCTGCCATTGTATATGATGGTAGAATTGAATTGAGAATCCCCGCAGGTTGCTTCCAACCATTTTTCTGTAATGACATACCTCTTTAAATTACTACTGGCAAATATCAAGGTTTCCAGTTTGCTGTATAATTTAGGATCGAGCCCTTCGGGTTGTTTCTTTGAACTTTGTCCTGTGGTGCAAACCGTAAAATTCTTTTTTGTATTCTGGTAGGTCCATGATCCTCCGTGCGTACGGATAAGCACCATGTCATACTTGGCAAGCGTGTCTGCCCTGAATTTATTTAAATCGGCCTTGTCATCAAGATAATAGTATAACTTTACTCCAACCTTGCCCAATTGTTCCTCCATCCATTCATAATTAACATCGCGGCTGCCGTAATTTGTCAGCCCGCGATAATAGGCAGAGTTGAACGGAGATAATAACAATACTTTTTTCTTTGCCTCAGAACTGGAGATCGAACGGGATGCCGTTGTTTTAGAACGTGTCGGCGACGAGTGCTGCCCTTCCGCAGCCTTCACGTCTATCCCATACTTCTCCGGATGCAGCACGACGGTGGTGAACGTGCTGTCCCGCTTCATGAAGCGGATGTTTTCGCCTTCATCGTCGGCATGGGCATACACCACTTCGTCCAGCTGCTCGATCTGTTCGGCGATGTTTTCCGCCGGGGTGGACTCCGAGGTGCCGGAAAGGATGTTTTGCACCGAATTGGCCACTTCCTCTCCCATTTTTTCCGACTTTTCGATTTCTTCCTTGGTGGCCGGTGCATAGGTGGTAACCAACTGTGTTACAGCGATATTACGGACCTGTTTCCCGGCGGTGATGCGCACATCGGCCTGACGCGGCTCTTTCCCCTGGTTCTCTTCCAGGGAGAAAGAGAGCACCTTGTTCGTGCCCGAGGTGGCACCGGTGTAGGAGATCCAGTCGGCCGATGTCTTCACCTCCGGCTCCGATAAGCTGGTTACGTTCACCGTGAAGGTTTGGGCCGTGTACTCGAACTCCAGTTCGCTTTTTTCCTCGGTTACCACTTCTCCAGCCTCCTGGTTGACCCAGACAGAGGAGGTGATGCCGTTTTCGTAATTGGAGAACACCACTTTGCCGGTGCGTTCCGTGCCCTCGGGATTGGGGTCTACGGAGAGCAGGCAATTCATTTCATCCAGGTCCATCACCGTAATCCAGCCCACGTTGGCGCTGACGGTAACTTCTACATTGGCCGCAAACCGGACAATGAGTTCGCCGCCTTCCGCGCCGATCGAGTACTCGTTTTCAAACAGCCGGATTTCCGGATCCAGGGGCTCGTCGCAGGCATAGAAAGGAATCAGGCACGCCAGAAGAAATAAGAGAGATAGCCGTTTCATCGTGTCAGTGGTTAAGTTTGCACAAACTTACAATTAATTTTCTATAAGTCAAACAACTTTGGCCACTTTGTGCCGGTTCACGGCTGTATAGGAACGCCCATGACAAAAAACGAGGGCAACCCGAAGGTCACCCTCGTCTTAGCGTATCGCGAGTATCTAAACTAGCATTTTCCCTGTTTGATCTGGGCCTGGGCCGCGGCGAGGCGGGCGATAGGCACGCGGAACGGCGAGCAGGAAACGTAGTCGATGCCGATGGTGTTGAAGAACTCGATGGACTGGGGATCTCCGCCGTGTTCACCGCAGATGCCGCACATCAGGTTGGCGCGGCGGCTGCGGCCCTTTTCCACGCCGATCTTCACCAGCTCTCCCACGGCCTTGGTGTCGATGTGCTGGAACGGGTCTGCATCCAGGATCTTGTTGCCCAGGTAGTCGCCCATGAAGGTGCCGATATCGTCACGGCTGAAACCGAACGTCATCTGGGTGAGGTCGTTGGTGCCGAAGCTGAAGAACATCGCGGAGCGGGCCATGCGGTCTGCCGTGAGGGCTGCGCGCGGGATCTCGATCATGGTACCGAACTGGTACTCGATGAACTGCTTGGTGGAGGCCTCTACCTCTGCCTTCACGCGGTCGCAGATGGCTCTCTGGAAGCTGAGCTCACGGGCGCTGATGGTAACCGGGATCATGATCTCCGGCATGGGATCCATCCCTTCCTTCAGGAGTTCTGCGGTGGCGGTGAAGATGGCGCGGTACTGAGTCTCGGCGATGAGCGGGAAGCTCACGTGCAGACGTACGCCGCGGTGACCCATCATCGGGTTCACCTCGTGCAGGGCGGCACCCCGCTTCTCCACTTCCTTCACGCTGATACCCAGGTCTTTGGCCAGTTCCTTCTTCTTGTCTTCACCCTGCGGGACAAACTCGTGCAGCGGCGGATCCAGCAGACGGAACACAACCGGCTTGCCGTCCATCACCTTCAGGGTTTCCTTGACGGCGGCCTTCATGAAGGGCTCCAGCTCTGCCAGGGCGGCCTTGCGCTCGTCGTCGGTGTCGCAGAGGATCATCTTGCGGAGCTTGGACAGCGGAATTTCGCTGTTGCGGCCATAGAACATGTGCTCAATACGGAACAGGCCGATACCCTGAGCACCGAACTTGAGGGCGCGGGCGGCGTCTTCCGGCGTGTCTGCGTTGGTGCGGACATCCAGTTTGCGGAATTTGTCGCACATGGACATGAACTTGGAGAAGAGCGGGTTCTCGGAGGCGTCCATGGTTTCGATGGCGCCTTCATAGACCAGACCCTTGGCACCGTTCAGGCTCAGGAAGTCGCCTTCCTTGAAGGTTTTCTTGATGCCATCGAAGGCCACGGTCTTGTCCTTGAAGTTGATCTTGAGGGCGTCGCAGCCCACGATGCAGCACTTGCCCCAGCCGCGGGCCACGAGGGCTGCGTGGGAGGTCATGCCGCCGCGCTCGGTGAGGATACCCACAGCCGCGTGCATACCGTCGATGTCTTCCGGGGAGGTCTCTTCACGGACCAGGATGCATTTCTTGCCGGCGAGGGCGAATTTGATGGCGTCTTCGGAGGTGAAGACAATCTGGCCCACGGCGCCGCCCGGAGAAGCCGGGAGACCCTGTGCCAGCACGGGAGCCTTCTTTTCGGAAGTGGGGTCCAGGATGGGGTGCAGGACCTCGTCCAGCTGGTTGGGAGCTACGCGCATCACGGCGGTCTTTTCGTCGATTAGGCCTTCTTCCACCATATCCACGGCCATCTGCAGGGCGGCCAGGCCGGTGCGCTTGCCGATACGGCACTGCAGCATCCACAGCTTGCCTTCCTGGATGGTGAATTCAATGTCCTGCATGTCCTGGAAGTGCTCTTCCAGCGCCTTGCGGATATCGTCCAGCTCCTTGTAAACTTCCGGCATGGCCTTTTCCAGGGAAGCCAGGTTCTTGTTCTTTTCGCTCTTGGTGGCCTCGTTCAGGGGGTTCGGGGTGCGGATACCGGCAACCACATCTTCGCCCTGGGCGTTGATCAGCCATTCACCGTAGAACTTGTTGTCGCCGTTGGCAGGGTTGCGGGAGAAAGCCACGCCCGTTGCGGAGGTGTCGCCCATGTTGCCGAACACCATGGACTGCACGTTCACGGCAGTGCCCCAATCGTCCGGAATATGTTCGATTTGGCGGTAGCGGATGGCACGTTTGCCGTTCCAGCTCTTGAAAACGCCGCCGATGGAGCCCCAAAGCTGGGCTTTGGCGTCGTCCGGGAACTCTACGCCCAGAACCTCTTTGATGCGCACTTTGAAAGCCTCGGCCAGGTCTTTGAGCTCGTCGGCCGTAAGTTCGGTGTCGCTCTTGTAGCCCTTGGCTTTCTTCACCTCTTCCATCATGCGGTCCAACTGCTGGCGGATGCCCTGGCCGTCTTCCGGCTCAATGCCCTCTGCCTTTTCCATCACAACGTCCGAGTACATCATGATCAGACGGCGGTAGGCGTCATAGACGAAACGGGGGTTGTTGGTCTTCTTGATCAGGCCGGGGATGGTTGCAGAGCAAAGGCCGATGTTCAGGATGGTGTCCATCATGCCAGGCATGGAGCTGCGGGCGCCGGAGCGGCAGCTGACAAGAAGCGGGTCTGCGGGGTCTCCGAATTTCTTGCCCATGATCTTTTCCGTGGCTTCCAGGGCCGATGCGACCTCTGCCTTCAGTTCAGGGGTATATCCGCCGCCCAGTCTGTAATACTCGGTGCAGCATTCTGTTGTGATGGTGAAGCCTGCAGGCACAGGCATTCCCAGGAGATTCATCTCCGCCAGGTTGGCACCCTTGCCACCCAGCAGCTCGCGCATCTTGCCATCGCCTTCGGCCTTTTTGCCGCCGAAACGATAGACTCTTTTCTTGATTTCGTCCATAAAAAATTAAAATAGTTAATAATAGTCAGCCTTAAACGTGCAAATTTACAACATTTTTCCGGAATAATGAAAAATACTGTCACAGGAGTTTTGCGGCAATGTCCGACAGCTGGGACCGTTCTCCCTTCTGGAGGAACACATGCTGGAACAGCGGCTGGCCGGTCATTTTCTCTCCCAGGTGGGTGAGACCGTTGGACCACTGGTCCAGATACGGCTGGTCAATTTGGAAAATATCGCCCGTGAAGACCATCTTGGTGCCCTCTCCGGCGCGGGTGATGATGGTTTTCACCTCGTGCGGGGTCAGGTTCTGGGCCTCGTCCACGATGAAATACACCTTCCCCAGCGAGCGGCCGCGGATGTAGGCGAGGGGAGAGATGAGCAGTTTTTCCTCGCGGAGCATGGCGTCGATTTTCTGGGCCTGCCGGGAAGACGGTTTGAAACAGTGGCGGATCACATCCAGGTTGTCCATGAGCGGCTGTAGATAAGGGGCCATCTTGGACTTCTGGTCGCCGGGCAGGAAGCCGATATCCTGGCCGCCCAGCACCACCGCCGGCCGCGAGAGGATAATCTGGTCGAAGTCCGCCTCTTGTTCCAGGGCCGCCGCCAGGGCGATGAGGGTTTTGCCCGTGCCCGCCCCGCCGGTGAGCGAAACCAGCTGGATGTCCGGGTTCAGGCAGGCGTCCAGGGCAAAGCGCTGTTCGGGGTTGCGGGGCCGGATGCCGTAGGCCTCGCGGTTGCGCACCAGGGCGATCACGTCCCGGGAGGCGTCGTATCGGCCGCAGACTACATCCCCTCCGAAGCTGAACTTATACAGCTGGTTGGGACGCGGCTGCTTGGCCTGCACCTCTTTCCAGGGGAGGCAGTTGTCCTGCCCGTAGGCCAGGCGCTGCACGGCCTCCGAGCCGGTGTCTATGGTGATCACCTGGCGCTCCAGGTTGTCCATGACCTCGTCGTTCACGCGGTCTGTAAGGTAGTCCTGCGCCGCCATGCCTGCCGCCTTGGCCTTGAGCCGAAGGTTGATGTCCTTGGTCACCAGGGCCACGAACCGGCCGGGATTGTTGTCCCGCACCCACATGGCGGTGGAGAGGATCCGGTGGTCTTGGGTATCGTCCCGGAACAGGTCCTGCAGCTGGGGCGGGAACGGATGGTTGGGCTCTATCTTAATGTAGCCCAGGCGTTTCCCCAGAGGGACGCCGCGAATTCCGAATTCCCGTTTTTCCGTAAGCCGATTGATTTCCCGCATGAAGGCGCGGGCGTTGAACGAGAGGGCGTCGTTCCCTTTCTTGAATTTGTCCAGTTCTTCGATGACGGCGATGGGAATCACGATGTCATTGTCTTGGAACTGCTTCACGGCATTGTGGTCGTGAAGGATGATGTTGGTGTCTAGAACAAAAATTTTGGACATATCAGTCTTCTCCTTCCAAAGTGTTCAACAGGGATTCCAGGATGCCGGGGATGTCGGTCTTGGGCAGGAGCTTTACCCCTGCGGAGCCCGGGACCGGATGGCCAAGCGGGAAATAAGCCACGTCCTGGAGCAGCAGTTCTGCATCTACATAGTCATAGTCTATGTCGGCAATCTGGATTACCACGCCGGGGACTTCTGCGAAGAGTACCCGCACGGGGAGACTTTCTCCGTAGGCCTTGCATACGTCTTCTATGCTTACCTGGGCGCCGGTTCCCTGGGAAGTCAGGTTGCCCAGGGCTTGCATCAGGCCGCCGTCCCCAATTGTGACGCCGGCCTTCACCACGCCGTCTTCCACCAGCTCCCGCACCACTTCGTAGCAGTCGATGAAGTAATCTGCGTCTCCCACGTCCGATGCCGTGGAGCGGTTGGAGTGAACGGCCTCTGCGAGGGCGCTGCCGCCCAGGCGGAAGTCACAGGTGTCGAACGGAATGAAAATGAGCCAGTCGGAGCTGTCCGGAACCAGGGTCTGGGCGCATTTCCGCCGCCGGGAAATCCGGGGATTCGCCGTGCGGTAGGGGAGCTCCCGGAACAGGCTTTCCTCTTCGTCTACATCGTCTTCCTCCGCGATGGTGGAGGCCTTGAAGCTTACCCAGGGCGTGCCTTTTACCAGCGAGTAGCGGGAAATCTTGATGCCCAGCGCGTCTATATAGTTGCAGGTGCTTTCCACTGAATTGTAGAAAGCCGCCAGGTTGCCCACCGCCTTGCCCGTCCATTTCCAGTCTGCCTTCAGGGTGAGGTCTCCCAGGCGGAAGTGCCCGCTCATCCAGATGGCGTCTATCAGGGCCTGGGCCACCTTGCCGGCCGTGTACGGGCCCGCGAAGGGAAGGGGCAGGCTGCGCTTGAAACCGTCCAGCAGGGCGGCGTAGCGGTCTGCTTCGCTCTCCGAAAAGTCAAAGCTGCCGGGCGAGGGATCCAGATGCTCGTCGGCCAGGGTCCCGGGCGCCCCGTCCGGTTCTATCGGCGGGTCCAGGGTACATTCCCTGAGCATCCTTGCAGGCGACAGGGGCATCTGCGCCCCATCTATTATATAGTAGCTGTAAAGAAT
>CAMHST010000070.1 GCA_946187865.1 uncultured Bacteroidales bacterium | reverse complement strand
CCATGGGGTATGACGCCTTCGGTCTTCCCGCGGAGCAGTATGCCATCCAGACCGGCCAGCATCCGGAAAAAACCACCCACGACAACGTGGCGCGTTACCGGGAGCAGCTGGACCGGATTGGCTTTTCCTTTGACTGGGACCGGGAATTCCGCACCAGCGATCCGGAGTACTACCACTGGACCCAGTGGGCTTTCCTGAAAATGTTCGGCTCCTGGTACGACAATAAACTCCAGAAGGCCCGTCCCATCGAAGAGCTGGAGGCGGCCTTTGAGAAAGGGGGCAGCGCCGCGGTGGATGCCGCCTGCAGCGACGGCCCGGATTTCACCTGCGAAGAGTGGAAACGCTTCAGCGCCAAGGAAAAGGCCGATGTCCTGATGCGTTACCGCATCGCCTATCAGGGAGAGAGCACGGTGAACTGGTGCCCCGCCCTGGGAACGGTACTGGCCAATGATGAGGTGAAAGACGGCTTCTCCGAGCGGGGCGGCCATCCGGTGATCCAGAAAAAGATGACCCAGTGGCAGCTCCGGGTTTCGGCCTATGCCGGCCGGCTGCTGGAGGGTCTGGACCGCCTGGACTGGACCGAATCCCTGAAAGAGATGCAGCGCAACTGGATCGGACGCAGCGAAGGCGCGGAGATGGTCTTCCGCGTGGAATGTGACGGCACCTGGTACGACATGACCATCTTCACCACCCGGGCAGACACCGTGTTCGGCGTCACCTTCATGGTCCTGGCCCCGGAAAGCGAATGGGTGGACAAACTCACCTCCGCCTCGCAGAAATCGGCCGTAGAGGCCTATCTGGAACAGGTGAAGAAGAAAACGGAGCGGGAAAGGATTGCCGGTAAAGCGGTTACCGGCGTGTTCTCCGGCGCTTATGCCGTGAATCCCCTCACGGGAGACCGCGTCCCTGTCTGGATTTCGGAATATGTGCTCGCCGGATACGGTACGGGCGCCATCATGGCCGTGCCGGCCCACGACAGCCGGGACTATGCCTTCGCCCGCAAGTTCAACCTGCCTGTCGTCCCTGTCATCGAAGGGGCCGACGTGAGCGAGCAAAGCGTGGATGCCAAGGAGGGAATCATGTGCAACAGCGATTTCCTCAATGGCCTGCCCGTGAAAAAGGCCATCCCCGCCGCCATCGACTATGTGGAGAGCCACGGAATCGGCCACCGCAAGGTGAATTACCGCATCCGGGATGCCATTTTCTCCCGCCAGCGCTACTGGGGAGAGCCTTTCCCCATCTATTACAAGGATGGAATCGCCACGCCGCTTCCCATGGAAGCCCTTCCGCTTACCCTCCCGGAGATAGACCAGTACAAACCCACCGAAGACGGTCAGCCGCCGCTGGCCCGGGCCAAGGACTGGACCTACAACGGTTATCCGCTGGAAACCAGCACCATGCCGGGCTTCGCCGGCTCCAGCGCCTACTATCTGCGCTACATGGATCCGCACAACGCCGAAGGCCTTGTGAGCAAGGAGGCCGATGCCTATTGGCGCAACGTAGACCTCTACGTGGGCGGTACGGAGCATGCCACGGGACACCTGATTTACAGCCGTTTCTGGAACAAGTTCCTGTATGACCTGGGCTATGTCTGCGAGGACGAGCCCTTCTGCAAGCTCATCAACCAGGGCATGATCCAGGGCCGGTCCAACTTCGTGTACCTGATTCCCGGCACCAACAAGTTTGTCTCTGCCGGCCTGAAAGACCAGTACGAGACCATCCCCGTGCACGTGGATGTGAATATCGTCTATAACGACCGCCTGGACATCGAGGCCTTCCGGGCCTGGCGTCCGGACTACAAAGATGCCGAATTCATCCTGGAAGACGGCGAGTATATCTGCGGCTGGGCCATCGAGAAAATGTCCAAGAGCATGTACAACGTGGTGAATCCGGACAAGATCTGCGACACCTACGGGGCCGATACCCTCCGTTTGTATGAGATGTTCCTGGGCCCCATCGAGCAGGCCAAGCCCTGGGACACCAAGGGCATCGACGGCGTGAACCGTTTCCTCAAGAAGTTCTGGCGCCTGTTCTGGGACCGCGAGAACTGGCTTGTCACGGACGAGCAGCCCACCCGGGAAGAGCTCAAAGCCCTGCACAAGCTCATCGGCAAGGAGCAGGAAGACATCGAGCATTTCTCCTACAACACCACCATATCGGCCTTCATGATCGCCCTGAACGAGCTGGGCGGCTGCTCCAAGCGGGCCGTGCTGGAGCCCCTGGTAGTGCTGCTCTCGCCGTTCGCCCCGCATATCGCGGAGGAACTCTGGCACCAGCTGGGCCACGAAGAGTCTGTCGTCTATGCCTCCTTCCCCGAATACAAGAGCGAACTGGCGGCCGACAACATGGTCAAATACCCCGTCTCCTTCAACGGAAAAACGCGTTTCTTCCTGGAAGTGGACGCCGCCAGCACCCCTGCAGACGTAGAAGCTGCGGTGCGCACGAACGAACTTACTCCCAAGTATGTGGCCGACAAGACCATCGCGAAAGTGATCGTGGTCCCCGGCCGGATCGTCAATGTGGTTTTAAAGTAATGTGATATGTCACCGGCAACCAGAAAAGTCCTGCTTGTCATATTTGATTATTTGGTCATTACCTTCGGCGCCGTGCTGTTCGTGATGGGCTGGACGTCGTTCCTGCTCCCGAACGGCATCATCGACGGCGGCCTCACGGGCGTGTGCGCCCTGCTGTCCATGGTAACGGGCGTTCCGGTAGAGTACTGGAACTTCGGCCTTAACGCCATCCTGCTCATCATCGCCTGGATAGTGCTGGGGCGCAGTTTCGGGGTCAAGACCATCTATGCCATCATCCTCACGTCCATCCTGTTCCGTGTTTTGGGCGGGGACAACCTGATGTTCCTCAAGTCCGTGGAGGGGCAGCCGCTGGAAGTGGGGGAGAAGGTGCTGGTCCCCATTATCGGCGGCCTGCTGGAGGCGCTGGGGCTGGGCATGATCCTGCTCCGCGGCGGCTCTACGGGCGGAACAGATATCCTTGCGCTGATTATCAATAAGTTCTGGCCGGTCTCCCTGGGTCGGTTCTACCTGATCTCCGACTTTATCGTGATCGGCCTGCTGATGTTCATCCCCGGCCACTACTTTGCCGACGTCATCTACGGTTACATCTGTATGGGTGTCTTTGCCTTTTCCCTGGACATGGTCATGATGGGTAAGGAGTCGGCCGTGCAGGTGCTGGTGTTCTCGGACCACTACGGTAAAATCGGCGACTACATCAATAAGGAAATGGGGCGCGGTGTCACGGCGCTCCGCTCTATCGGCTGGTACACCCAGCAAGACCGCCAGGTGCTGCTGGTGATGCTTCGCAAGACCGAGCTCCCCTCCCTGGTGAAGGTAATCAAAGACATCGACCCCAAGGCTTTTGTCACCGTGGTCCCCGCCAACAATGTGTACGGAGAAGGCTTCGACGAGATGAAAACCGGGTTGAGCAAAAAGAAGAAATAACAGAAATGGCTTTACAGAAAAACGCATTGACCCTTGTCAAGGAGTGGCTCCTGGTCACCCTCGGGATCCTGATCTACACAACCGGCTGGGCCCTGTTCCTGATTCCGAACAACCTCGTGGGCGGGGGCGTTTCCGGTATCAGCTCCATGATCCAGTACGCCACGCAAGGCACCATCCAGATGGGTTACAGCTACTTTGTCATCAATGCCATCCTGGTGGTGGCGGCCATCGTCATCCTGGGCATGGGATTCGGCGCCAAGACCATCTATGCCATCATCCTGGCGTCCGTTGCGCTGCGCTTCCTGCCCGGACTCATCCCGGACAGCATCATCAACACCCTGGCCCTGCAGAACGGAAAGCTGATGTCGGTGCTCATGGGCGGCCTGATGGCTGGTATCGGTATCGGCATGAGCATCTCCAACGGCGGCAGTACGGGCGGAACGGACATTATCGCCCTGATTTACACCAAATACCATAATGTGTCTCCGGGCAAGGTAATCCTTTTCCTGGACTTTATCATCATCACCTCCTCCCTTATCGTTCCCTCCTATGTGACCGACGTGGATCCTGAGACGGGCGCCGCCCTCCTGGGGGCCGACGGAAAACCGCTTACCCACCTGATGCCCTTCGCTGACAAGATCACCACGGTTGTGTACGGCCTGATCCTGGTCACGGTAAACAGCTATGTACTGGACATGTACATCTCCGGTTCGCAGCAGAGCGTGCAGCTGTTCATCCTCTCTTCCCAGTATGAGAAGATCGCCGACGCCATCACCCACGAACTCCACCGGGGCGTGACGGTGCTGGACGGCAAGGGCTGGTACACCAAACAGGACACCAAGGTGCTGATGGTCCTTACCCGCAAGACAGACCTGAACTTGCTCCTGCGCCATATCAAGCAGATTGATTCGTCCGCATTCCTTTCCGTGAGCTCGGTCAACGGCGTTTACGGCAAAGGCTTCGACACCATCAAGAAATAAGTGCTCTTTGACATACGGGATAACGCTCCGGGCACATCCGTATCCCATAGATGAACCTGCCTGTTTTGTTGTCGGGCCTGGTTGCCGTACTGGCTACAGCTGCCGCCGTCTGGCTGTATCTGCGCCTGAAAAAGCAAAAGGCCCTCTTTTCCGGGACCGTCCCCGATGGACTGTCCCATCCTGCGGTTTCCCCGTCGGGGCTTGCCCCAGCGGACTACGATTCCTTGGCGATCGATCATCTCCTTTACGACAAAGTTTGCAGGTATATGACAGAGCGGCGGCCTTTCCTGGTGGAATCCTTCTCCCTCCAGGACCTGGCCGGAGCCATGTGCACCAATAAAGCGTATCTGTCCAAGACCATCAACCATTATTCCGGAAAGAATTTCCGGCAATACGTGAACTATTACCGGATCATGTATTCCATGGACCTTTTCCGGAACAATATGAGCCTGCGGGTGAGTGAACTGGCCGTGTTGTCCGGCTTCCATTCTCCCACCTCTTATTTCCAGAGTTTCAAAGTGGTCATGGGCGAGCCGCCCAGCTCATGGTGCGCCCGATTGCGGGTGAAAGCCACCCGGAGATAATAAAGAACCCAGCCAGGAACGTTATCCCTGAATCCCTTTCCAGCTATCCGGAACAGGGGCAGTTACATCCACCTCGGTCTTCTTGACGGGGTGGATGAACCGTATATGGCGGGCAAGCAGCGAGATGCCGCCGTCCGGATTGGAACGTTTGGCGCCGTATTTCAAGTCTCCCTTGATGGGACAGCCCATGTGGGCGAGCTGGCAGCGGATCTGGTGGTGACGGCCGGTATAGAGCTCCACTTCCAGAAGGAAATAGCGTTCCGTGGTTTGGATGAGCTTGTATTTGAGCCGGGCTTCTTTCCCCCGGGGGGTGACGTAGGACTTGTTTTGACTCTCGTTCCGGCTAAGGAAGTCGGTAAGGAGGTCTTCCTCTTTCGGGGGACGCTCCCCGGTGAGGGCCCAATAGGTCTTGTGGATCTGCCCTTGCCGGAGCATCTCGTTCAGGCGCTCCAGCGCCTTGGAAGTCTTGGCAAAGAGGGTGACCCCGCTCACAGGGCGGTCCAGGCGGTGCGGAACGCCCAGAAATACCTGGCCGGGCTTGGCGTCCCGCCGGGCGATAAACGCTTTCAGGGTTTCGCTTAAAGGTTCGTCCCCGGTTTTGTCTCCCTGTACGATTTCTCCTGTCCGCTTGTTGAAAACCAGCAGGTGATTGTCCTCATAGAGGATTCTTGCTTCCAGGTCTCGGTATTCCTCCGGACCCATTTCTCTGTAGATGCCCATAATCCCTGCAAAGATACGAACTTTATTCGAAGAAGCTGCCGGGAAGCGGCCGGGAATTGTATCGGGAGGCCATGGATTCGCCATAGGCGCCGGCAGAGCGGATGGCCATGAAGTCGCCGCGGCGGCATTCGCTGAGCATGACATCTTTCCCGAAGACGTCGGAGCTTTCGCAGATGGGGCCCACCACGTCGTAGGCCTGTTCGGGGCCGTCGGAGCTCAGGTTCTCGATCCGGTGGGAGGCGTGGTACATGGCCGGACGCACCAGGTCGTTCATCCCTGCGTCCAGGACGGCGAATTTCCGGGACAGCCCTTCCTTGACGTAGAGGACCCGGCTGATCAGGCTGCCGCAGGGGGCCACCAGGCTCCTGCCCAGTTCGAAGTGTACGGGGACGTGGGCGGGAAGAAGACGCTTGAAGGTGCCGAAATAGCTTTCAAAGTCGGCCAGGGGGAGGTGGTTGGGGTGGGCGTACTCGATGCCCAGTCCGCCGCCCACATTGATGTCTCCCGTGGGCAGGCGGTGCCGCTCCAGGGTGCGCCGGATGTCATTGATGCGGTTGCACAGGGCGGCGAAATCGCTCATGTCCAGGATTTGCGAGCCGATATGGAAGTGCAGCCCCAGGAAGCGGACGGACTTCAGCTCCAGCGCCCGGCGGATCACCGGCTCCAGTGCGCCGTGGTAGATGCCGAACTTGTTCTCGGCCAGTCCGGTAGTGATGCCCGCATGGGTATGCGCGCCGATGTCCGGGTTCACCCGGAGGCTCACCGGTGCGACAACGCCCATCTCTGCGGCCAGGGCGGCAATCACTTCCAGCTCGGCCTCCGATTCCACGTTGAAGCGCTGGATCCGCTGCTCCAGGGCCAGGCGGATTTCCCAGTCGGCCTTTCCTACGCCGGCATAGACAATCCCCGAGGCGGGGAATCCGGCGTCCAGGGCGGCCTGGATCTCTCCGCCGCTCACGCAGTCGGCCCCCAGTGAGGCCCCTGCGACGATTTCCAGTATCCCCGGGTTAGCATTGGCTTTCACGGCATAGTGGACTTGCCACAGCGGCCGGTCCCGCAGCTGTTCCCGGACGGTTTCCAGGGTCCGTTTCAGCAGCGGTGTGTCGTAATAGTAAAAGGGTGTCCGGAGTTCCCGGAAGCGCTCCAGCGGGAAGCTACCTCTGAGCATCGGCAAATAAGCTTCGGCTCAACTCCTGCAGGGTGCGGGCCTTGTCCTCTTCCTTCACCAGCAGGGAGATGTTGTAGTTGCTGCCGCCATAGCTGACCATCCGCACCGGGATATTTTTCATGGCCGACAGCACCCGGGACTCGAAGCCCAGGTTTTCCCAGTCCATGTCGCCCACCACGCAGACGATGCACATGTCCAGGTCTACGGTCACGGTGCCGTATTTTTTAAGGTCGTGGACAATCTCGCTCAGGTAGCGGGTGTCGTCGATGGTCACGGAAACGCCCACCTCGGAGGTGCAGATCATGTCGATCGGGGTGCGGTAGCTCTCGAAAA
>CAMHST010000069.1 GCA_946187865.1 uncultured Bacteroidales bacterium | reverse complement strand
TGTCCTTGTCGGCCATGGCCTTTCCGGTTTCACCGTAGCGGTTCTGCTCGGCCACGCTCTTCTTGGCGTCGTTGATGGCCTTGGCCGCGGCTTCCTTACCCAGGGCCTCGATGTAGCCGGACTCGTCCCGGATATCGGTGACGTTCACGTTGATAAGCTTCAGGCCGATCTTGCGGAGCTCTGCCTCCACATTGGTGGACACGTTGGCCAGGAACTTGTCGCGGTCGGCGTTGATTTCCTCGATGTCCATGGTGGCGATCACCAGACGCAGCTGGCCGAAGAGGATATCCGTGGCGATGCTCTGGATGTTGTCAACGGACAGGCCCAGCAGGCGTTCCGCGGCGTTGGTCATGTTTTCCGGGTCGGTGGAGATACCGACGGTGAAGCGGCAGGGGACATCTACGCGGATGTTCTGCTTGGACAGGGCGTTGGTCAGGTTGCATTCGATGCTGATGGGCTTCAGGTCCAGGAAGGCATAGTCCTGGAAGACCGGCCAGATGAAGGCGGCGCCGCCGTGGATGCAGCGGGCGCTGGAAATGGACCCGGAGGCGTTCTTGCCGGTTTTACCGTAGATGACAAGGATTTTGTCCGACGGGCAGCGGCGGTAGCGCCTGAGGATGGCCGCGAGGGTGACGAACACCACGGCCACGATAATGAGGATCAGATACAACTGGTTCATAATTAGATAGTGTAAGTGTTGGTTTCTTCTACAAGGAGGGTATTGGCGTCCACGACGTCCACCACCCGGATGGAGGCGCCGGTTTTCAGGGGCGTCTCATTCTCGGTGACGGCGTCGTATTCGCGGACGGCGCCCGCGATGGTGATCTGGACCTTGCCGGAGCCGGCGCGGGAGGCGGGAATGGTCAGGTATACCTTTCCCTCACACCCGGCTGCGCTGCGCTGCAGATTGATGTTCCCGCTCTGCTGCATGCCGGCGAGCCATTTGAACATATACATGACCACGGCCACCAGGGCGATGCCGATGACTACGCCCACCGTGATCAGGAGCGGGGTGGAGGGAATGACGTCCTGCAGCAGAATCACGCTCCAGCCAAAGCCCAGCACGAAGTTCACGAAGTTGCGGAAGGTGTAGAGGTTGGAACCGCCTTCGATGTTGGAGAGGTCGGTCCCGTCCATGGATGTGTCCACGTCTACGTCGAAATCCGAGTCGGCGTCGGCGCCCAGGAAAGTCATGATGCTTTGGATGACGAAAATGAGCGAAGCCGAGAGGGTGACGCCCCAGAGGATTTTCATAATAAGGCTAAGGGAAGCCCACCAAGTTGCGATCATAGCGGTTCTAGTATTATGGTTTGTGCAAATATAGTAAATATTTATTGAATTACAACAATTATTTTTAAAATATGGAAAAATTCAAGAAATCATGTATATTTGTATGCCATGCTTAAAATACTCAAGGCGTCGGCAGGGTCCGGCAAGACATACAACCTGGCCAGGGAATATATCCGGCTGCTGGTGGCATCCCCCCGGCCGGATGCCTATCGGCATGTACTGGCTGTCACTTTCACCAACAAGGCCACGGACGAGATGAAACGCCGAATCCTCTCGGAACTGTCCCTGCTGGCCCGGGAACCGGAGCGTTCCCCTTATAAGGACTATTTCGTTCCCTCCCTGCTGCCGGATCTGGAAACCCTGCGGAAGCGGGCCCGGACCCAGCTTTCCGGTATCCTGCACGACTATTCCTCCTTCGCCGTCTCCACCATAGACCGCTTTTTCCAGCAGACCCTGCGGGCGTTCTCCCGGGAAATCGGCCAGTTCTCTTCCTATCAGGTCCAGCTGGACCACGAGGCGTTGGTGGAAGAAGGGGTGGACCGGGTCCTGGACGACCTCACAGAGGAAGACCGCACCCTGCTGGACTGGCTCACCAAAGGGGTGAAGGCCCATCTGGAAAACGGCGGGGGCTTGTCCCTGGACGGGGAGCTCAAGAAAGTGGGGAAGAGCCTGCAGGCGTATCCGGGCGCAGACCTCCCTTTTTCCCGGGAGCGTCTGGAAGCCCTGCACGCGCGTTGTACCGCCCTTCGCAAGGATTTCCCCTTGCGGGTGGAGGCGGCCGCCCAAAAGGTCCTGGACGTGCTGTCCCGCTGCGGGATAGAACCGGGTCAGACCAACTATGGCTTCCTCAAGGCCTTGTACAATTACATCCCTGCAGACCCGTCGTCCGTCGTCAAGGACCTCTCGCCGGCTTTCCTGGCCAAGGCGAAGGACTCGTCCAAATGGTTCTCCAAGGCCAAAGACCACCTGCGCGTGCAGCTGGAAGGTGTGCTGGATGGGCCCCTGAACGATTTCTGCGCCCTTTTCGGCACCCCTTACAAGGAATACATGACGGCCCGGGAGCTGCAGGGCCAGCTTTACAGCCTGGGCGTGGCCGGGGAACTGCGGGAGGCCCTGGTCCGGATCCAGAAAGAGCGGAACGTCCTTTCCCTGGAAGATTCCAATACCATCCTGCACGGGATCATCGACGGGTCCGACGCCCCGTTCGTGTACGAGAAACTGGGGGTTCGCTTCGAGGATTTCCTCCTGGACGAATTCCAGGACACGTCCCGCATCCAGTGGGACAATTTCAGCCCCCTGCTCCATAACAGCGAAGCTTCCGGCTTCGACTCCCTGGTGGTGGGAGATGTCAAACAGTCTATCTACCGCTGGCGGGGAAGCGACTGGAAACTGCTGGGCGGCGCACTGCAAGAGGAATTCCCGGCCCGGCAGACGCAGGTCTCCGCCCTGGACAGCAATTTCCGCACGTGCCGCGCAATTGTGTCGTTCAACAACGATTTTTTCCACTTTGCGGCTGAAAAACTGGACGAATACCTGGGAGAGGATGCGCTGCTGCAAACCCTCTATGCCGATGTCGCCCAAACCCCGAAATTCAGCGACCCGGCTCCCGGAGAGGTGTCGGTCTGCTTCACCGAAGACCAGATGCAGGAGATCCTTTCCACCCTGTCCGGCCTGTCGGAGCGGGGTGTTCCCTGGAGCGGTGTGGCCATCCTGGTCCGGGACAACAAACGGGGAGCGGAGATCGCCGCCGCCCTGGTAGAGGCCGGCATCCCGGTGGTGTCGGACGACTCCCTTTTTGTCAAGACGTCGGTCGTGGTGCGGCGCCTGGTGTCGCAGATGACCCTGGTGGAAAGGCCGGAGAATCCGGACAAGCCTTCCGTGGCCGGGTTCCTCTCCGGGAAACTGCAACTCTCCATTCCGGCGCATTACCATTCCCTGACAGACCTGGCAGAAGGAATTCTGCGTAGTCTCCAGGAGTCGGATCCCGCCCTTTTCCAGGCCGATATCCCCTATATCCAGTCCTTTATGGATTATCTGCAGGACTGGGTCTCCACGGGAGGCAACAACCTGGGCGCTTTCCTTCGGCATTGGGAACAGGCCGACCCCAAAATCGCATCGCCCCGCAGCGGGAACTCGGTGCGTATCATAACCGTCCATAAGGCCAAGGGACTGGAATTCCCTTATGTGATCTTTCCCTTCGCAGAGAAGGTGGGGCTCTATAAGGAGGCCGACCGCTGGTGCTCGCCAGACCTGGAGAACACGCCGCTCTCGGGAACCTCTCCCGGAGACGCATTCTATGTGAACTTGAATAAGGGGGCCAGCCGCACCCTGTTCGAGAAAGACTACAGGGAAGAGACCCGCCTGCAGGCCATCGACAATCTCAATGTCTTCTATGTGGCCCTGACCCGTCCCAAATACGGGCTCAAGGTGATATCGGCCCCGCCGCCGAAACACATCCTGGAATCCCTGAATGCCGGTTCCGCTCCGGGGTGGACCAGCCTCTCCCAGCTGCTGTATGCGTTTGTGGGCGGCAGTGAATTCTTTGCGGGAGCTCCGTATAACTTCTCCTCGCTCACCTGGACCTCCGACGACGCCCAGGTGATTCCGGCTTCCTTCGCATCTTATCCTTACGGGAGCGGCAACCGCCTGAAATTCAGTCCGGAAGCGGCCGACTATTTCGGGCCGGACGGCAGTTTCGGCCCGCAGGCCAGCCGGCGTATCCGCGGCAATGTGCTGCACCGGATCCTGTCCCGGGTGAACGGGGTCCAGGATGTGGAAGCAGCCGTGGAGGCCGCCGTACAGTCCGGCGAACTGCCGGGGGATATGGCGGAGCAGACTTGCGCGCTTCTGAAAGAGCGGATCGCCTCGGTGGCTTCCCTGGGCTGGTTCGCCCCGGATGCCCGGATCCGCTGCGAGGTGCCTGTCATCGGCGGGGACGGGCAGGAATACCGCCCGGACCGCGTGGTGCTCCCCGGGGACGGGAGCGCATGCATCGTGGATTACAAGTTCGGCGTGCCGGAAAAGAGCCACGTGCGTCAGGTAGAGCGCTATAAGCTTTTGTACAGGCAGCTGGGCTATAACCCGGTGAAAGGTTATCTCTGGTATTTTCAGGAAAATCCGGATGGAAAAATAGCAGAAGTTTAACCTTATTTGTTTATCTTTGCAGATATTCTAGTAATGCGTGAGTCTATGGAAGCGAGTGAAAACAGCATCAAATTATACTACAACACAGAAGTGGAGCCTCTCCGGATGCCGGAATACGGCCGGAACGTGCTCCAGATGGTAGACCAGCTCAAGGCCATCCCGGACCGGGAAAAACGTACCCAGCAGGCCTATGCGGTGGTGAAGGTGATGGAAAGCCTGAACCCCCAGGTGCACCAGCAGGAGAATTACGCCCAGAAACTCTGGGACCACCTGTACATGATTGCCGGCTACGACCTGGACGTAGACGGCCCCTATCCGGCTCCCGTGCCGGAGGTGGTGAACAGCCGCCCGGATCCCATCCCCCTGAATATCAAGCCCATCCGGGCCCGTCATTACGGGCGCAACATAGAGAGCATCCTGGAACTGATCGCCTCCCAGCCGGAAGGGGAGGTGAAGACGGAGATGATCCGCTCCCTGGCCATTTACATGCGTCAGCAGTACCTGATCTGGAACAAGGACACGGTAGCCGACGAAACCATCTTCGCCGACATTGAACGTCTGTCGGGCGGGCGGGTGACAGTCCCCGAGGGGCTGGAACTGTCCAAGATTTCCTCGGACGCCTCGTTCAGCCGCCCCGGCCTGAACCTGGGCTTCCAGAGCGGCAACAAGGGGAATAAATACAACCGGAATTTCCGTAAAAACGGCAAGAAGAAATGAAGTGGGTTCCCGCCTGGTGGTCTCGGATGAGTGAGCGCAAGCAGACTGGAATGCGTCTGCTGGGCATCGCCGTCGTGCTTCTTGTGACCGTACTCACCCTCCTGTCGGTCTGCTCGTACTTTTTTACCTGGCGGCAAGACCAGTCCGTGGCAACGGCTGCCTCCGGCGCGGCCGTCCAGAACGCCGCCGCTTCGTCCGGGTTCTCCCTGGGCAAATTCCTGGTGACAGACAGTTTCGGCCTGTCTGCGCTGATCGTAGTGGCTTTTCTTGTGGTATGGAGTGTCAAGTTGTGCTGGAAGGGCTGCCCCTGGAATCTGAAAAAATGGTTTTTCGGCTGTCTTACAGGTAGTTTCCTCTTCTCTTGGATCTGTGCCTTCGTGGGGAATTTCCTGGGTCTGGGTTATCTGTTCGGCGGGGGAGCCGGCGGAAGGGCCGGCGGTGCCGTCACGGATGCGATGCTCTCTCATGTGGGAGAGCTGGTCACAGCCCTGGCGCTGCTGCTCCTGCTGCTGGTGTGGCTGTATTGCCTGAGCAAACGCTTCTCGGATTGGCTGATGGGGCGGCGCAGGCAGCCGGATGGTCCGGCAGTGGCGGAAGACGACTCGCTCCCGGAAGATACCGAAGAGACGGAAGAGGTGCCGGAAACGGTGCAGGACCAGGAGCCTGTCCCGGCTTTTGTGACTGCGGCGTCCGTGGACACGGAAACGGAAGAGCAGCCGGAACAACCCCGGAAAAAGCGGCCCCGCAAAGAGCCGGATTCCGTGGAAGAAACTGAGAATCAGGAAGAAGGAAAGTTCGAGGTAGTTACGGACGATTCCCTGGAAGACGAAGTCCGGGAGCCCCTGCCGCCCATCGACAACCGGCTGGATCCGCCGGACGGGCTTCCCAAATATCAGTTGCCGTCGCTCTCCATCCTGGGCGATTATGCCAATGCCCGCCATGAGGTTTCCCAGGACGAGCTCAACAGGAACAACAATAAAATCCGCGCAACCCTGGCCAGCTACAAGATCCAGGTCCGGGACGTGACTGCGGTCGTAGGCCCCACGGTTACGCTTTATAAGGTGTACCCGGCCCCGGGCGTGAAGATATCGGCCATTAAGCAGTTGCAGGAAGATATCGGCATCTCCCTGAATGCCAAGGGTGTGCGTATCACCACCCTGTCGGATTCGGTGGGCATCGAGGTGGCCAACGACAAGGCCTCCATCGTGCCGCTTAAGGCCCTGCTCAACAGTCCGGCGTTCCGCGAGTCCAAGGCAGAGCTCCCCGTCGCCATCGGCTACACCATCTCCCAGGAAGTGAAGGTGTTCGACCTGGCAGACGCTCCGCACCTGCTGGTGGCCGGTGCCACCAAACAGGGTAAGTCCGTGGGCCTGAACGTGATTGTGGCGTCGCTGCTGTACTCCAAGCACCCGTCAGAGCTCAAGTTCGTGTTCGTGGATCCCAAGATGGTGGAATTCACCCCGTACGGGAATCTGCTGCACCATTATCTGGCCGTGCTCCCCAACTCCACGTCGGAGCAGGAAGAGAAAGACCGGGCCATCGTGAAAAATGCCAAGGATGCGGCGGCCGTGCTGCAGTCGCTCTGCGTGGAGATGGACGCCCGCTACGAACTCCTGTCCAAGGCCTATGTGAACAACATCAAGCTTTACAACAACAAGTTTAAGGAGCGTCATCTGCGCCCGGACGAAGGCCATCATTTCCTGCCGTATGTGGTGGTGGTCATCGACGAATACGCAGACCTGACCATGTCCGTGGGCGCCGGTCCGGAGTCCAAGGCCCTTGCCCGCAGCATCACCACTTCGGTCATCCGTCTGGCGCAGAAGGGCCGTGCGGCCGGTCTGCACGTGATCCTGGCCACCCAGCGCCCTACGGTAGATGTGATTACCGGCCTGATCAAAGCCAACTTCCCCATGCGCATCGCCTTCCGCGTCACTTCCCGCATAGACTCGGCCACCATCCTGGACCAGCCGGGCGCGGACAAGCTCATCGGCCGGGGAGACATGCTCCTGTACAGCGGCGTGGAGATGGAACGGGTGCAGTGCGCCTTCATCGGCAACGACGAAATCGTGAACCTTACCCAGGCGGTAGGGAACCAGATCGGATATCAGAAGAGTTACAATACGCCTTATTATCTGCCGGAGCCCGCTCCCACCGAGGGAGAAGAGGGCGGAGCCGGAGGCATGGTGGACATGAAAGCCCTGGACGAGCGTTTCGAAGAGGCCGCCAAGATGGTGGTCGTGAACCAAAGGGGCTCCACCTCGGACCTGCAGCGCCGTCTTGGCATGGGATATGCAAAGGCAGGTAGAGTGATGGACCAGCTGGA
>CAMHST010000068.1 GCA_946187865.1 uncultured Bacteroidales bacterium | reverse complement strand
CTGCTGGACGGTCCCCTGCAGAGGGCCCGTGACCTGAATCTCCGGACGCTTTTGCTGTACGACTGCGACCGGCTTCTGGCACCGTACCGGAAGCAGGCGGGGTTGGAACCCAAGGCTCCGGCCTATCCCAACTGGGACGGGCTGGACGGTCACGTGGCCGGCCACTACCTGGCGGCCATGGCCATGAATGCCGCCACGGGCAGTGAAGCGTGCCGCAGCAGGATGGAATACATGATTCAGGAGCTGCAGGAATGTGCCGAAGCCAACAAAAAGAACCACCCGGAGTGGGGCCGCGGCTACGTAGGCGGCATGCCGGACAGCGAACGGATCTGGAGCAACTTCAAGAAGGGCGATTTCCGGGTGTATTCCAGCGCCTGGGCTCCCTTCTACAACATCCACAAGATGTACGCCGGTCTCCGGGACGCCTGGCTCTACTGCGGCAATGAACAGGCCAAGGCCCTGTTCCTGGGCTTCTGCGACTGGGCCATCGACCTCACGGCCGGCCTCAGCGACGCCCAGATGGAGCAGATGATGGGCAACGAGCACGGTGGCATGAACGAAGTCCTGGCCGACGCCTACGCCATCACCGGGGAGGAGAAATACCTCACGGTTGCCCGGCGTTTCTCCCACAGGCAGATCATGGACCCGCTGTCGCAGCGGATCGACCGCCTGGACAACCTCCACGCCAACACCCAGGTGCCCAAGGCCGTAGGCTTTGCCCGCATCGCGGAACTCGGCGGCGACGAGGCCTTCTACAACGCGGCCGATTTCTTCTGGGAAACGGTCACGGGGCAGCGCTCCCTGGCGTTCGGCGGAAACAGCCGGCGGGAACATTTCCCCAGCAAAGAGGCCTGCATGGACTTTATCCGGGACATCGACGGCCCGGAGTCCTGCAACACCTTCAATATGCTCCGGCTCACGGAAGTGCTGCACCGGCGCAATCCGGATGCCCGCTATGTCGATTATTACGAGCTGGCCACCTTCAACCACATCCTTTCCACCCAGCATCCCGGGCATGGCGGCTATGTGTATTTCACCCCGGCCCGGCCCCGGCATTACCGCAATTACTCGGCCCCCAACGAGGCCATGTGGTGCTGTGTGGGCACCGGCATGGAAAACCACGGCAAATACGGGCAGTTCATCTACACCCATAGGGGCAACGCCCTGTTCGTGAACCTGTTTGCGGCGTCGGAGCTCACCTGGCGCGAAAAGGGCGTCACCCTGCGCCAGGAGACGGCCTTCCCTTACGGGGAGAGCAGCCGCATCACCGTTACCGGCGGCAAGGCCTCTTTCCCCCTGATGGTCCGCTATCCCGGCTGGGTGGCCCCCGGTGCATTCGCTGTTAAAGTGAACGGCAAGCCGATAGAGGTGGTCACCGGCCCCGGAAGCTATGTCACCATAGACCGCAAGTGGAAGAAGGGAGACGTCGTAGAACTGTCCTTCCCCATGCACGGCAGCGTGAAGTATCTGCCCAACGTGCCCCAGTATGTGGCCCTGATGTACGGCCCCATCCTCCTGGGCATGAAAACCGGCACGGAAGACCTGGCCCACCTGATTGCCGACGACAGCCGCTTCGGCCAGTATGCCAGCGGTGCCAAACTGCCCCTGGACGAGGCTCCCGTACTGATCAGCGAGAATCCTGCCAGCCTGGCCGCCCATATGGTCCCGGTAGCCGGAAAGCCCCTGCACTTCAGCCTGGACGTACGGATGGAAAATCCCATCCCGGGGGAGTTGCAGCCCTTCTTCGAGATTCATGACTCCCGTTACATGATGTACTGGCTCACCCTTTCCGACGCCGGGTACAAGGACTATCTGGACGGGCTTGCCCGGGCCGAGAAAGAGCGGCTGGAGCTGGAGGAACGCACGGTGGACAAGGTCCAGCCCGGCGAGCAGCAGCCGGAGACGGACCACCGGATGGAGACCGACGGCTCCTATACCGGCAACAACAACGACGTTTTCTTCCGGGATGCCCGTAACGGCAAGTTCTTCAGCTATCTGATGCAGACCGGCGGCCGCACGGACCTGAGCCTCCGCCTGCAGTTCTGGGGCGTGGGCGAATGGAAGACCCACGAGTTCGACATCTTCATTGACGACCAGCTCCTGACCAGCGTGAACAACACGGGCAAGTACCGCATCTCCGAGTTCAAGTACGAGTCCTTCCCCATTCCTGCGTCCATGCTGGAGGGGAAAGACCAGATCCGGGTGAAATTCGTGGCCAAGCCGGACCGCCAGGTGGGAGAAATCTACGGCGTGCGGCTGGTGAAAGAATAAGAAACGCTTAACGGGAAAGCCATTGCAGGAACGCATCTACCCGGGCCCTGGATACGGTAAGGTCTGCCGAAGACTCCAGGGAAGCCGGGAGGGAGGACAGTTGTACCCGCAGCCGGCCTCCCAGCAGACGCGCCACACTGGAAACCGCCTCTTTGGCCACGATGGTTTTCCGTGAGATACGGAAAAAACGCTCCGGATCCAGCTGGGTGAGCAGGGCGTCCAGCGATGCTTCTACAGGGTAAACGGCGCCGCTTTTCACGGCCACCCGGCTGTCTCCCGCGCTGACGAAGAAATACAGGATGTCCCCGTCTTTCACCGAGACGATATGGTCCTGGTAGTGTACGATGAGCGTGTCTTGGTAAACGGGAGCGGAGGTGATGGCCGTCATTGTCCGGCCCAGGTCGAAGGGCACCGGTTCTGTCCGCAGGCAGCGCTCGACGGCGCGTTTCAGGGAAGGAAGGTCCACAGGTTTCACCAGATAATCGATGCTGCCGGTTTCGAAGGCTTTTACGGCATAGGAATCGTATGCCGTGGTCATCACCACGTGTCCCGTGACTTGCACGCGGGAAAAGATTTGGAAACTCTCCCCGTCAGAGAGCTGGATGTCCATGAAGAGGATGTCCGGGGAATGGCTCTGCAGGAACTCTACGGCGGCATCTACCGTGTCGGCCGTGCCGATGACCTCCAGGTCCGGGAAGTAGGTGCTCAACATGCGCATCAGGACATTCCGGGCCACGGGTTCATCTTCTATGACAAATACCTTTTTCATGCTTGAGCGTTATACCAGAGGGAAAAGTCATTGGCCCGTCCCCGGCTTACTTCTACCGGAAAGGGGGCGGGCGTGTCCATATCCAGCGCGTAACGGCCTCCGGGAAGGTCTTGCACACCACGGATACTGCGCCGGGAGACGATGCATGAGCGGGAAACGCGGAAAAAGCGTTTCGGATCCAGGCGGCTTCCCAGCTCGTCCAGGGAGGGATTGACCAGGTAGCGGTCTCCGCTGACCGTTAACAGGAAGGTGCTCTTCTGCTCGGAATACACCTGTGCGATGTCTTCTGTCTTGAGCGGGTATATTTTCCCGCCCACCCGGACCAGGATGCGCCGGAGTGCCGGACTGTCCTCTTCCCGGGCGATCCCGCCGGAGAGCAGGGCCTCCAGGATGCGCGAAGCGTCATCCCCGCCGCTGCGGTGCAGGCAGCGGGTCACCGCGCGGCACAGCTCCGTTCCGTCTATCGGCTTTACCAGGAAATCTACGCTGCCGGCCTCGAACGCCTTAAGTGCATAGCGGTCATAGGCGGTGGTAATGACCACGGGACAAGTCACGTCGGCCTGGAGGAAGATGTCGAAACAGAGACCGTCCGACAGCTGGACATCCATGAATATCAGGTCCGGAGAATGGCTCTCCAGGTACTGTACGGCATCTTCCACCGTGGCTGCCGTGCCGTCCACGGCAATTTCCGGGAAGTGTTTTTCCAGCAGCCGGGTCAGGTTCCGCAGGGCTACAGGTTCGTCTTCTATCAAAAAGGCTTTCATAGCAGGGGAAGGTCTACACGGTAAAGGGTGTCGCTTTGGACGATGGTGATGTCGGCCCCGGCCACATCTTTATATTGCTGCCGGATATACCGCTGCCCGACGGAATGGGAGGTGAGCCTGCTTTTTCTGGGCTGGAAACTGTTCTCTACGCTGACCACCTTTCCGTTGGACAGAATCCTTACCTGAAGGGGCTGGGAGGCCGATGTCGCATTATGCTGGACCGCATTCTCCACCAGCAGCTGCACCGAGCAGGGGACAACCTGCCGGTCCAGGTCTTCTTCCCGTACCTCCGTCTGCACGGCCAGACCTTCCGGGAAACGGACTTTCAGCAGGTCCGTGAACATCGCCGTGTATTCCATTTCCCGCCGGAGCGGAACCAGGGTCTCACCTTCATTCTGGAGCATGTACCGGTACAAGCCGGAGAGCTTGTGGATGTATTCGCTGGCTTCTTCCGGCCGATTCTCCAATACCAGCCCGTCCAGGGTATTCAAGGAGTTGAATAGGAAATGCGGGTTCACCTGCTGTTTGAGGTTCTGGTACTGGAACTGGGCCTTGTGGGCTACGGTGCGCTCTGCCCGGGCGCGTCGCCGGGACTCCAGGGCATGCAGCACCAGATAGATGAGGCCGGCCAGCAGCAGCTCCACGATGAAGCCTACGATGAGTTCCCGGACATAATCGGCCCCGGAAAAGCCGGCATTGTACTGCCAGGGAAGCCCCGACGCCTGCACGAAGGCGGCCCCGCAGGGCAGCAGGAGGAGCAGGCAGGCTGCCGTCGCCAGTTTGGCCCACAGGGGGCTGGGCCGGAAAAAGGCCCGCCGCAGCAAGAGGATGTTCACGGCCAGTATCAGGAGGAGCAGCACATAGTTCTGCAGATAATGGTGGAAGAAGGCGTACATGTCGGTTCCGGAGAAAAGGCCGTTGGAAACTACCGTTCCCAGGACGAGCCGCACCCCGAAGATGAACGCGATGAAAAGGGCCACCACCTTGAAACGGGTGTCCCAGTAGTCTTCGTCTTCGTCTTCGTCTATTTTGAAGGTGTTGCCTGTGAAGTGAAGCAGGGAGTACAGGCTCCACCCCAGGATTTCCGTGCTGATCAGGGAAGAGAAGGCTTGGTTGACAGGGGACAGCAGTTCGTGGGTGACCCGGCTGAACTGCTTGAGTACTTCCATGCCCAGATAGTAGCCGGCGATGTTGATGACCACGAAACAGAGGCATGTGGTTTCCAGGGTGGCCCGTTCCCGTACGCAGACGAAAAGGGTCATGAGGATGGTCATCAGGGTGAGCAGGCGGCTGTCCCCGATGCCGGCCTCTGCACTGAACCAGGCCATGGCCAGGTGAAGGACGGCGAATCCGTGTATGATCCAGGCTATTTTGATCGATTTCATGGTGCGTGTTTGTGGCTGTCTTTTGCAAAGTTCGCATTTTCCCGGAAAAATGGAAAAGTTTCCGGCGCGGGTTTTCCATTCGTCACGGAAATTCCACCGTTCGCGGGGAGCAAGATGCGCGGGGCCGTCAGTCGGGGCGGATATATTTATAATTTTGTCCCGACAGCGCTAAATGCCTTAACATATTTAATAACCCATACCAATCAATTCAGCTAATGAAACGAATTCTGATCGCAATGACCCTCGCGCTCTTGAGCGTGTGCGGCTTCACGGTATCCGCCCAAGGCGGATATCAGGTGAAAGGTGTCATCGTAGATTCCCAGGGACCGGTCATCGGCGCCACTGTCATGGAACAGGGGACCCAGAACGGAACCGCCACGGGAATCGAGGGTGACTATGTCCTCAGAGTTTCCTCGGCAAATGCAGTGGTGGAAATCAGCTGCATCGGCTACGCTACCCAGACCTATCCGGCCAATGCCGTTCCGGCAAGGGTGGTGCTCGTCGAGGATTCTGAATTCCTTGATGACGTGGTGGTTATCGGTTACGGTACCCTGTCCAAGAAGGAACTCTCCGCGTCCGTCGTACAGGTGGACAGCAAGGACTTCTTCCGGGGCAACACCAACAACCCCATGACCATGCTCACCGGTAAGGTGGCCGGCCTGAATGTGGTGACCAGCCAGGGCTCCAACCCGAACTCCGGCTCTGATTACCAGATCCGCGGCGCCACTTCCCTGAACGCCGGCAACGGCCCGCTCGTGGTGATCGACGGTATCCCCGGCGGTGAAATCCGCTCCCTGTCCCCGCAGGACATCGAATCCATGACTGTCCTGAAGGATGCCGCATCGGCCTCCATCTACGGTACCAGCGGCGCAAACGGCGTCATTCTCATCACCACCAAGAAGGGCTCCAAGGACGAGCCCGGCACCGCCCATGTCACTTACGACGGTGCGTTCAACGTGAACCTGGTGAAAGATCCCATCGCCGTCCTCACCCCCGAGGAGTGGGTCCGTTCCCGCCGCGGTACGGACTACGGTTACCGGACCAACTGGTACAAGGCCCTCCTGCGTGACTTCTCCTATGGCCACAGCCATTATGTGTCCGTGGATGGAAGCACCAATAAGGGTTCCTACAATGCCTCGGTGAACTATAAGAATTCCCTGGGTGTGGACCTGGTGGACGCCCGTGAAGAGTTCGGCGCACGCGCCGCTCTGGAGCAGCGCCTGATCAAGGACATCATCCAGCTCAACGTGAGCCTGAATGTGCGCCGCGTCAATGAGGAATATGGCAACGACGGTTCCTTCGGCACCGCCCTCACCATCAACCCCACCTTCCCCATCTACAATGCTGACGGTTCCTACTATCAGCCCACCGCCCCTACCGGCGCCACCAACCCGGTGGAGGCCATGCTCAACAAGACGGCCAACGGCCAGCGCCTGTATGCCACCGGCGCCGTGTCGGCCAAGGTGAACCTGATCAAGACCGATGTCCATAATCTGAGCAGCACGCTCACTTACTCGCTGGACTACAATGACTACAAGTCCAACAACTACACCCCCATCGAGTCCCATGACAAGTACTGGAGCGGTTATGAGGGAACGGCTTCCCTGAGCTACTCCAAGAGCTGGCGCAACCAGCTGGAGTGGCTGTTCAACTACTCCTTCCACAGCGGTGCGCACCACATCAACGCGGTGGCCGGTTACTCCTATCAGGACTTCAACTCGGAGAACATGAGCATGACCAACCGCGGCTTTTCCTACGACTCCATCCTGTGGAACGACATCGGCTCCGGTACCGCCCGCACCGAGAATCCCGCCCAGACCAGCATGGGCAGCGGCAAGTCCCTGAGCAAAGTGATCGCCCTGCTGGCCCGTGTGAACTACAACTGGAACAACCTCATCTTCGCCCAGGTGTCCATCCGCCGGGAAGGTGCCACCAACTTCGGTGACAACAACAAGTGGGGTAATTTCCCTGCCGCCTCCCTGGCCTGGGAAATCGCCAACATGGACTTCATGAGCGGCGTGAGCTGGGTCAACAGCCTCAAGCCCCGTATTTCCTACGGTGTCACCGGCCGTCGCGGCGGTTCCAATGTGGCCCGTCCTACCTACGGCAGCCATGGACAGTATTTCATGGACGGTGAATGGGTGAAAGGTTACCGCCCGGCCGCCAACGAGAACCCGGACCTGCGCTGGGAGAAGCTTATCGCCATCAACGCCGGTGTGGACTTCGCCTTCTTCGACAACCGCCTCCGCGGCAGCCTGGACCTGTACGACCGCCTGAGCCCGGATCTGCTCTACACCTATACGGCCCCCCAGCCTCCGTTCATCCATAGCACCATCCTGGTGAACGTGGGTGAGACCGAGAACCTGGGCGCCGAGCTCTCCCTGGACTACGACGTGCTGGCCAAGGGTCCCTTCACCTGGACCACCGGTATCAACGCTTCCGTCGGCTATTCCCGCATCAAGACCCTGTCCAACCAGATCTACGGCGCCTCCTACATTGACATGCTGGGCACCGGCGGCCTGGGCCAGACCTCTTACTACTACCGTTACACGGAGGGCAGCCGGATCGGCACCCTGTACGGCTACGAGGCTGCCGGCGTGAACGAGTACGGCGACATGATGGTCTATGACAACGACGGCAACACCATTACCGCCGCGTCGGCCAACGCCGCCTACAAGCGTTACATCGGCAACACCATCCCCAAGCTCTTCCTGTCCTGGAACAATACGTTCCGCTACAAGAACTGGGACCTGAACATCTTCATGAACGGCGCTTTCGGCCACATGATCTACAACAACCGCCGCGCCGGCAACC
>CAMHST010000067.1 GCA_946187865.1 uncultured Bacteroidales bacterium | reverse complement strand
AGCCGGCCTTCACGTTGGAAGGCAGCTGGCCGTCGGCGATGGAGAAGGCGATGGCCCGGATGTGGTCTGCGATTACGCGCATGGCCACTTCCACATTGCCGCCTTCGGCATATTTATGGCCGGAGAATTCCTCTACCTTGCCGATAAGGCCGGAGAAGACATCCGTCTCGTAGTTGCTCTTTTTGCCCTGCAGGATCATGCACAGGCGCTCGAAGCCCATGCCGGTGTCGATGTTCTTGGCCGGGAGCGGCTCCAGGTGGCCGTCGGCCTTGCGCTCATATTGCATGAACACCAGGTTCCAGATCTCGATGACCTCGTCGTTGTCCGTGTTCACCAGTTCACGGCCGGGAACCCGGGCGATCTGCTCGTCGCTCCTGAGGTCCATGTGGATCTCACTGCAGGGGCCGCAAGGGCCGGTATCGCCCATTTCCCAGAAGTTGTCGTGCTTGTTTCCGGTGAGGACGTGGTCCTGCGGAAGGTGCTTGAGCCAGGCTTTCTGTGCTTCGGTGTCCAGTGCGGTGCCGTCTTCGGCGCTGCCCTCGAACACGGTGGCATACAGTTTGGCCGGATCAATCTTGTACACGTCGGTGAGCAGTTCCCAGGCCCAGTCGATGGCTTCTTCCTTGAAGTAGTCTCCGAAACTCCAGTTGCCCAGCATCTCGAACATGGTGTGGTGGCGGCCGTCGTGGCCCACGGCTTCCAAGTCGTTGTGCTTACCGCTCACCCTCAGGCACTTCTGGCTGTCGGTGGCGCGGGGGAACTTGGGCGCGGAGTTGCCCAGGAAGATGTCTTTGAACTGGTTCATGCCCGCATTGGTGAACATCAGGGTAGGGTCGTTCTTGATCACCATGGGGGCCGACGGAACTACGGTGTGTCCCTTGGAGGCGAAGAAGTCCAGGAATTTCTGGCGAATTTCTTTTGAGGTCATATATTGCATATTCTTATATATCTGTCAAGCCTGCAAAAATACGCATTTTTGAGGGAAAAACCTTGGGGGAAGGCACAGATTGTGCAGAGTCAACGCGGGTTTGCAGAAAATCATTATCTTTGTAAACGCCAAAAACCGCATTTTGTCCAGAATAGAAAAATACATACTGAACCCGGAAACCCTGATGGCGGAGCTTAAGGAAGAGCCCCGTCACGGGGGCTGGAAGGCGCTGCTCGTGGTGCTTTCCGGCATTCTGCTGTTCCTGTTCTATCTGTGGTTCTACGTAAGCGTGCTGGGTCTGGACCTTCCCAAAACCGCCATCCTGAAGCGCCAGAATGCAGACTGGAACTCCCGGATAGACCGTCTTTCCCAGCAGTTGGACCAGCACGACGAGCGCCTGGACTTGCTGGAGGTAAGGGACGACCGCATCTACCGTTCCGTTTACGGCATGGATGAGATTCCCCAGGCTGTCCGCCTGGCCGGATTCTCGGACGGGAACCGCTATGCCTCGCTGGAAGGGACGTCGCTCCAGTATATCGTGCGACGGGTGGATGTCATGGAAAAAAGGGTCTATATCCAGTCCAAATCGTTCGAAGACGTAATCAGCGTACAGCGTACGGCCGGCGACCGGGCCGCGCATATTCCGGCCATCCCGCCCATGAGCACGGATCCGTCCACCTATCGGCTTTCCAGCCCTTTCGGCTACCGCTCGGATCCGCTGTTGGGCGTTGGCAAGCGTCACACCGGCATGGACTTCGCCTGCGACCCCGGCAATCCCATCTATGCCACCGGCGACGGGGTGGTGGTCAAGGCCGCGCATGAGGGACATGGCTATGGCAACCATGTAGAGGTGGACCATGGCTTCGGCTATGTGACGCGCTATGCACACATGTCCCGGATAGATGTGGTGGAAGGGCAGAAGGTGAGCCGGGGAGATTTCCTGGGCCTGAGCGGCCGCAGCGGACGTGTTACCGGCCCGCATCTTCACTATGAAGTGATTTATCGGAAAGATTACGTGAATCCCGCCCTGTACATGGATCTTGACATCCCGGCCAAGGACTATGCAGAGATGGTCAGAAAACCGGATCGGCCATGAAAAAGGGAAGTAAAATAGGGAAAATCCTGGGCGGAATCCTCCGCTACCTGCTGGCAACGGTCTCGCTGTCGATCGTGTTCTATATCGTTTTCGCCCTGTTCTTCTCTACGGAGGAAGAACGCAGGCTGGAACGGGAAAACCGCCTTTATAGGCAGCTTTACGGTGAACTTACCCGGAAGGAACAACTGATCGGAGACGTAGTGGACGGCCTGATGGAAAAGGACGACGCCATCTATGAGGAACTGTTCGAGACAGAGGCTCCCTCGCTGGATGCCGTAACGGCGGTGGATTTGATTCCGGAAAGCGATTCCCTGTCAGAGAGTTTCTACCTGTCTTCCGCGGCCTCGGCAGCCGAGAGCCTGATGCTCATGGCCGGCAATGTGGACGACAATTTCCGCGAGATTTTCCGTATCCTCCGGGAGCGTCCGGACAGCATTCCGCCGCTTTCCCTTCCGCTAGGGGGCATGTCTTATGCGCAGACGGCGGCGTCGGTGGGGCTCAAGCACAATCCCATCTACAAGCTGGAAATGCAGCACGACGGCCTGGACCTTATCGCCCCGCAAGGCGCGCCGGTCTATGCTTCGGCCGACGGAGAGGTGAGCCTGGTCGTGCACTCCCGGAAAGGCCTGGGAAACATCGTGGAAATCAGTCACAAAAACGGATATCTTACGCGCTACTGCCTGCTGGGGGAAATCTCCGTGCAAAGGGGAAGAACAGTTAAAAAGGGCCAGCAGATCGGTACGGTGGGCATCTCTACGCAGGCTCCTGCGGCCCATTTACACTACGAGGTCCGGTACCGCGGGAAGGTACTGGACCCCGTGAATTATCTCTTTGCTTCGGTCTCGCCCGACGACTATGCCAAAATGCTCTATATGTCTGTCCGGACCACCCAATCCATGGACTGATGACCATGGATTGGAATTATTTCGTTTCACTCACAGAGGGGAAGACCCCTCTGACTCCCCTCCCTAAATGGCGAAAGCGGCTTTGACAAGGGGAACGCTGTCCAGCAGTTCCCAGCCGAAGAATTGCACGATCTTTTCCTTGCCCTGCACCTTGACGGTCTTGGTATAAGGCTTGCGGCCCATGTGACCGTAGGCGGCGGTGGGGGAATAGATAGGGTTCTTGAGGCCGAACTTAGCGATGATCCGGGCGGGCCGAAGGTCGAAGATCTCCCGTACTTTCTCGGCAATCTCTCCGTCTGACAGGCCGTTTTTGGCCGTTCCGTAGGTGTCGATGAACACGCTCACCGGCTCTGCCACGCCGATGGCATAAGCCAGCTGGACCAGGCATTCGTCGGCCACGCCTGCGGCTACCAGGTTCTTGGCGATGTAACGCGCTGCGTATGCGGCGCTGCGGTCCACCTTGGACGGGTCTTTCCCGGAGAAGGCTCCGCCGCCGTGGGCGCCCTTGCCTCCGTACGTGTCCACGATGATCTTGCGGCCGGTGAGGCCGGTGTCTCCGTGCGGTCCGCCGATCACGAACTTGCCGGTGGGATTCACGTGGAGGATGAAGCTGTGGATAAGTTTGGCCGTATTTTCCGGAAGGGATGCCTTCAGGCGGGGGATCAGGATTTTCTCCACGTCGAAGCGGATTTTGCTCTGCATGGCGGCATCTACGGTGGCCTGGCCATACTGTTTCACGGCATCCGGATAAGACATCTTGCCCAGGCTTTCCGGTACGAATTCGTCGTGCTGGGTGCTCAGGACGATGGTATGCACTTTCAGGGGCTGGTGCGTCTGCCCGTCGTACTCGATGGTGAACTGGCTCTTGGCATCCGGTCTCAGGTAGGGCATCAGCTCGATCTCGTTGTGGCGGATATCGGAGAGGATTTCCAGCAGTTTGTGGCTCAGGTACAGCGGAAGCGGCATGTAGTCTTCGGTGTCCCGGCAAGCGTAGCCGAACATCATGCCCTGGTCGCCGGCGCCCTGCTCGTCTTCGCTGGCGCGTTCCACGCCGCGGTTGATGTCGGCGCTCTGTTCATGCAGGGCGCTGAGAACGCCGCAGCTGGAGGCGTCGAACATGTAGTCGGCCTTGGTATAGCCGATCCTGCGGATGGTGTCGCGCACGGTGGTCTGGATATCCACATAGGCCTCGGCCTTGACCTCTCCCATAACCACGACCATGCCGGTAGAGCAGAAACTCTCGCAGGCCACTTTGGCCTCCGGGTCCTGTTTCAGAAATTCATCCAGGATGGCGTCGCTGATCTGGTCCGCCACTTTGTCCGGGTGCCCTTCGGACACCGATTCCGATGTAAACAAGTAATTCTTAGCCATATCACAAAAAAATTAGCCCCATGCGTATATGCGGAGGCTAAAAAACACAAAACACTGATATGAAATGTATTTTAGCATTTTTTAACGTGGTTGCAAGCAATCCAAATCTATCCACATATTTTGGGATGGCAAAGGTAGTATAAAAAAATGAATCTGCAAAATAAATTAGGGCCTTACCCAGTGAATCCGGATTCCGTCGCGCTCCATGCCGCGGAACCAGGTCATCTGCCGTTTGGCGAACTGGTGGATGGCGTTGCCCAGCAGCACCACCATGTCGTCGTAGGGGATCTGGCCCAGCACATACTGGGTGACAAATTTGTACTCAAGGCCGTAGTAGATAAGGTCGTCGGCCGGTACCGTTTTCAGGAGCTCCCGGATCTCTTCCACGAGGCCTTCCTGCAGGCGCTCTTCCAGGCGGCGGTCGATCCTTTCCACCCGCTCTTCCCGGGAGACCAGCGTGCCGATATAGAACACTTTCGAGGGAAGCTGTTCCGGGGGCAGCCCGTTCTCTTTCTCAAACTTGTAGGCACGGGTAACCGCTTCTATGTAAAGCCCGGATCCGCCGCAGAGAATGGGGATACAGCCCCGCGAACGGACGTCGGCATAGGCCTCGGCAAAGGCGGCCTGGTACTGGTAGATGTTGAATTTGGCCCCGGCCGGAGCGATGTCTATCAGGTGGTAGGGAACGTCTCCGTATTCGGCCAGGTCTTTCCCCGTGCCGATATCCATGCCTTTGTAAACCTGCCGGCTGTCGGCCGACAAGATCTCTGTCCTGTCCAAGGCATGGGCCAGGGAGACGGCGTAGCGGGTTTTTCCGGAGGCGGTGGGGCCCAGGACGCAGATGAGGTCGATATCCCCGTTCCGGTAAGCCGCGGCAAGGGCGGCCGGGTCGATGGTCTCGGCCTCGGGCAAGGGGGCCATGGGCGGGATGCCCGGCCGGTCCGGCAGCAGTTGGGTGCGGTTGATCTTCACGGATGCAAAAATACAAAAAAATGTATTACCTTTGCACTCCTATGCCGAAAGCCAAGAGCAGCATACAGATCAAGAACCGGCGGGCCTCGTTCGACTACGAGTTCCTGGAAACCTATACGGCCGGCATCGAGCTGGTGGGGACGGAAATCAAATCCATCCGCGCCGGCAAAGTGTCGCTCCAGGATGCCTACTGCTTCTTTTCCGGCACCCAGCTCTTCGTACGCGGCATGAACATCGCCACCTATCACTGGGGCTCCTGGAACCAGCATGAGCCCGTGCGGGACCGCCGTCTGCTCCTGACCAAGCGGGAGCTGCGCCATCTGTTCCAGGCCGACAAACAAAAAGGCCTTACCATCGTGGCTGTGAAGCTTTTCATCGCCGACAACGGCTACGCCAAACTGGTGATCGCCCTGGCCAAGGGCAAGCGCGAATACGACAAGCGCCAGAGCATCAAGGAAAAGGATGTCCGGCGGGAAATGGACCGCAGCGGTTACTGATTTCCGCCTTCCTCTGAAATGAAAACAATTACCCGGCCCCTGGATGGGAGCCGGGTAATTTGTCATGTAACGGGATGGCCGATTACTCAGTCTTGCCGTTCAGGGAGATGATCTTGTTGTTGGCCTTGAACTCTGCCACCTCATCTTTGTAGAGGGTGAGTTCGCCGGCTACGACTACCACATCGCCAACGGCGATCTGGTCTTCAGAGGTGAAGCTTTCTCCGCCCAGGAACTTGCCGCGGTAGATTTCCAGCTGGTACTTGTTTCCGCCATCGTCGGAGATCCAGTACTGGGCATTGCCATAGCTGGTGCTTACCTGGTCGATCTGGGAGATGATGCCTTTCACGTACACCTCGCCGGAGGGAGTCTGTCCGCCGTAAACGAGATCCATCGCCTTGGTCACATTGAAAGGATCGGCAGCGGTGCCTTCACCGGCAGGGAGGGCCTTGCCGTTGATGGTGATCAGGTAGTTGCCTGCCTTGAATTCGGCCACGTCGTTCTTCTCATAGTAGGTGACTTCACCATAGAGGACAACTTCGTCGCCCACCTTGATGGCATCCTTGGTTTCTTCAGTGAACTTGTCGCCGCCGTAGTAAAGGCTGCGATAAGCTTCGAAATCAGCGGTGGTGCCGTCGTTGGAGAGCCAGTACTGGGCATTGCCGTAACCGGTGTCCACATTGTCGATCTTGTTGATGATGCCGCGTACATAGACCTTGCCTTCGGGGATGTTGCCGCTCTTGATGAGGGCGGCGATTTCCGTTGCACCGTAAGGATTGCGGAGGGTTCCCATCGGATTTGCCACATATTCGGCAATCTTGGTGGCGATGATGTTGATGTACTTGCCACCGCTGGACAGGCCGTTGAAGAAACCGGTGACGGTGATCTTCTTGCCGTCGAAGCTCTTGGCGTTCAGGGCCTCTACAGGATACACGATGGAACCCTGCTTGGAGCCGTCCTCAAAGCCGTCCAGGGCGATGTTGTAGTACTTGCCGTCGCTGGAGACAGAGAGGGTGCCGGAGAGTTTCACGTATTCGGCCTCGGAGGCGGCATAGGTGCCGGCCTGGGCGGTGATGTCCTTGGCGTTGGGATAGGAGACGGCGTTGCCTTCGCTGTCCACGAATGCGTCGGAGATGTCGGTGAGCTCGGGAACACCGTTATAGGTGGTCTTGCGGGCGCTCATCTGGACGCCGTCACCCAGCTTGAGGGCTGCTGCGGTGTTGCCGTAGGCATAGATAGCCTTGGTTCCGTCGGAGAGGACGGCGCCGCGGGTGGTCAGGGCTACGACGACGGTGGAAGGCAGGGTCTGGACCTGGGAGTCATCGTCCATGGCGATAATCTCGCTCACGGATGCACCCGTAGCGGGAATGCCGGCCTGGGTGACGGTGGTGCTGGCCTGGGCGCCGGGACCCTTGAAGGAGATGGTAGCGGTACGCTTGGCCGTGCGGGGGTTCGCAGCAGCGTGGAGCTGATAGGAACCGTCGTTGTTCACACCCGTGAAGGAGAGCCAGTCGGAGTCGATATTGGCCAGGATGGGATTCACCTTGGAATCAATTTTGAGCGTGAAGGTGGTGTCCGTGGCCGGGAGTTCGGTGAAGTCGAAGGGAGCGATCTGGATCAGGGACTTCTCTACCTTGATCACCTCTGCATCCACCAGTTCGTGGGTGCTTCCGTACAGGGTGTAGGGACCTTCCACGGTAACGATGTCACCCACCTCGATGCCGAAGCGGGCCCATCCGCCTTTTCCGTCCTTGGGATAGCCCTGGCTGTCCTTTACACCGTAGATGTAAATGGAACCGGTCTCATCCTCTACGTAGAAGTTGCCGTACTGCTCGTTGGCAACCTTGGTTACGGTACCGCGTACGCGGAAGGAACCGGCACCGGCGGCGATGACCTCGGCGATGGTGGAAACGGGACGCTCGGTCTTTTCCGCCTGCTGGATCACATTGATGTTCTGGGTCTGGCCGTCGCACTCGATGGCGATGGTGGTTTCACGGGTTTCCTCTGCCGGGGCGGCGGTGATGGTAAGGGTAGTGGCACCGGCGCTGCCGGAAGCGGGAGTGATGGTAATCCAATCCACCTTGGAGGCGGCTGTCCAGCTGCCGGTGGCGGTGAGGTTGATGGTCTGGGACCCGCCTTCCGGGGAAATGCCCACGTAGGACTGGTCTACCTTGATGTTGTCCAGATAGTGATCGGCCTCTTTCTGGCAGGCTGTCGCAAAAGCGAGGACTGCGAGCAGGGAAGCAAAAATACCTTTAAGTTTCATAAGAAATGCCGATGTTAATTAGTTGAACAGATATTTGATACCGATGGAGGCATACCAGCACTGGCCCAGGGAGTGGTAGGGCACGAAGGTCTGGGTGTTGCCGGAGATGGACTCGGGAGTGGAGAAGGTGGCGTAACCCTCGGCGTCTACGCCCTCATACTTGAGGATGCGGGCCTCGGAACCGATGGCCGGGTTCAGGTACTTGCTCA
>CAMHST010000066.1 GCA_946187865.1 uncultured Bacteroidales bacterium | reverse complement strand
CAGCCCGGCGGCAGCATCCGCGACGAGGATGCCATCAAGAAGGCCGACGAACTGGGCATTACGATGCTCTTTACGGGAGTCCGTCATTTTAAACATTGATCCTATGGGCCTTGTCTATCCTCTTCCCTCTCAGCGTTCCGGAGCCGGAGCCAAGGAGATCAACCTGGAGAATTGTCTGGGTAAAACCGTGCTGGTGATCGGCGGCGGCGGACGGGAGCATGCCATCGTGGATGCCCTGAGCCGCAGCCCGCAGGTGGAGAAAATCTACTGCGCCCCCGGCAATGCCGGAATCGGGCAGTTGGCGTTCAACGTCCCGCTGAAAGACACCGACGTGGAAGGCCTGAAGGCTTTTGCGCTGGACAATGACGTGGACCTGACCGTAGTGGGCCCGGAGGCCTCCCTGGCCGCCGGTATCGTAGATGCCTTCCGGGCGGCCGGCCTCAAGATTTTCGGCCATACCCGTGCGGCGACGGCCATCGAGAGTTCCAAGGAGTTTGCCAAGGAGCTGATGGAGCGTGCCGGCATCCCTACTGCGGCCTACCGCAGTTTCTCCAACTTTGACGAGGCACTGTCCTATGTGCAGTCCCGTCCCTTCCCGGCCGTTCTGAAATACGACGGGCTGGCCGCCGGAAAAGGCGTGGTCATCGCCCAGGACCTGGCCGAAGCCCGTGCCGCCCTGGCCGACATGCTTCTGGACCATACCTTCGGAGAGGGCAGGGTCGTGGTGGAGGATTATCTCACCGGGCCGGAATTCTCCTTCCTGTGCTTTGTGGACGGGGAGCGGGTGTATCCGATGCCCCTGTCGCAGGACCACAAGCGGGCCTTCGACGGCGACAAGGGTCCCAATACCGGTGGCATGGGCGCCTATACGGGCCTGCCTTTCATCACGGAAGAGGACCGGGCTTATGCCTATAAAGAGATTATGTGCAAGGCGGCATCGGCCATGTGCGCCCAGGGGCTTCCGCTGTCGGGCGTGCTGTACGGCGGCCTGATGAAAACCCCGCAGGGCATCAAGGTGATTGAGTTCAACGCCCGCTTCGGAGACCCGGAAACGGAGGTGGTGCTTCCGCTGCTGCGGAGCGACATCTACGAGATTTTCGAGGGTGTGGCCACCGGCACGCCGATCCCCGAGCCGGAGTGGTCCGACGGCGTGACCCTGGGCGTGGTCCTGGCCTCCAAAGGCTATCCCGGCCACTACGAGAAAGGCTACGACATCGGCGGCCTCGAAGGGGTGGAAGCCCAGGTGTACCACATGGGTACGGCCATCCGGGACGGGAAAGTGTTCACCAACGGGGGCCGCGTACTGATGGTGGTTTCGGGCGGTACCGACCTCTCCGACGCCCGCGACCGGGTATATGCAGAGGTGGGGAAGATCGCCTGCGAGAATCTCTTCTACAGAAAAGACATTGCACACATAGCATTTGAAAAATAACGGATTATGGGAAATATCATTGACGGAAAAGCCTTAAGCCAGGCTGTCAAGGACGAAGTCAGGGACGAGGTGCCTCAGCTGGAGGCGAAATATGGCCGCAAGCCCTGCCTGGTTGTGATTATCGTGGGAGAGAACCCCGCCAGCCAGGTGTATGTGCGGAACAAAGTGAAAGCCGCCGCCTACACCGGCATGGGGTCGGAGCTCATCGAACTTCCGGCCGACATCAGCGAGGAAGCCCTGCTGGCCAAGATCCGGCAACTGAACGAGGATCCCGCCGTGGACGGCATTCTTGTGCAGCTTCCGCTTCCTAAGCATATCGACGAGGAGAAGGTGATCGACACCATCGCCCGGGAGAAGGACGTGGACGGTTTCCATCCCGGCAACGTGGCCAACCTGTGGCTGGGCAAGGATTGCATCGTCCCTTGCACGCCCGCCGGCGTGATGCGGATGCTGGATACGATCGGCGTGGAGCTCAAGGGCAAGAACGCCGTGGTGGTGGGCCGCAGCAACATCGTGGGCAAACCCATGGCTAAACTCCTGCTGGACCGCCACGCCACGGTGACCATCGCGCATTCCCGCACCGCAGACCTGGGCGCTGTCTGCCGCACGGCCGACGTCCTGGTGGTGGCAGTGGGCAAGGCGGGCCTGGTGACCGGCGACATGGTAAAACCCGGCGCCGTGGTGATCGACGTGGGCATGAACCGCAATGCGGAAGGCAAACTCTGCGGCGACGTGGACTATGCATCGGCCTCTCAGGTGGCCTCCTGGATTACGCCGGTTCCCGGCGGTGTGGGCCCCATGACCATCGCCATGCTCATGAAAAACACCATCCACTGCTTTGTGTCGCGGATGGAAAAGAAGGCTTAAAAACAGTTGCGGAGCACTTCCACGACACTGCGGGATTTGCTCATGGTATAGAAATGGACTGCCGGGACGCCATGTTCCAGCAGTCCTTTGCATTGCCGGATGCACCAGTCGGTCCCGATCTGCCGCACCAGGGCGGCGTCCTGCCCGGCGGCTTGGATTTCCCGGGTCAGTGCCGGGGGAATGTCGATGGCGAAGGACTCCGGGAGCAGCTGCAGCTGACGCACGCTGGTGAGGGGTTTGAGCCCCGGGATGATGGGGACGGTGATGCCGGCCGCCCGGCACAGGTCCACAAAGCGGAAAAAGACGGCGTTGTCGAAGAACATCTGCGTGATGATGCAGTCGGCCCCGGCATCTACCTTTTCCTTGAGGAAGGCGATGTCGGTTTCCAGGTTGGCGGCCTCGAAGTGTTTTTCCGGATAGGCCCCGACGCCGATGCAGAAATCGCCCGCCCTCCTGATGGCCGCGACCAGCTCGCTGGCATGCGCGTAGCCGCCGGGGGTGGGCGTAAAGCGTTTTTCGCCCGTGAGGGAGTCTCCGCGGAGCGCCATCACGTTGTCGATTCCCATGAAGCGGAAGTCCTGCAGCTGGCGTTCGATGTCGTGGGCGGTGAGCCCGCCGCAGATGATGTGGGGGACTACCTCGACGGGAAAACGGGCCTGGATGCAGGCGCAGACGGCTACCGGCGACACGCGGCTGTTCACTACCTCTTTCCGGAAACTGCCGTCCGGGAGGGGCGTGTAGCGGAACTCGTCGCGGTGGGTGGTGACGTTGATGTAGCGGGGCTGGAACTCCATCAGCGGCTCGATGCTGGAAAGGAGTTCGTCCTTGGTGATGCCGCCCAGCGGGGGGACGATTTCCAGGGAGGGGAAGGGGCGGCCGGAGCGGAAAAGTTCGGTGATTTTCATAACAGGTGGGAAAGGAAGGTGCGGGCCTCGTCGGGGGAAAAACCGCGGGCCTGCGCATAGGCGTTGTACTGCCCGGGGGAGATGTGCCGGATGTCGGGATAGGCGGCTTCCGGGTGCAGGATTACAAAGCCGCAGATAGAGGCGTCCGGAATCATGGCGCAGCTGTCTGTAAGGCTGATTCCGAGCCCTTCCGGCAGCAGGGCCAGGATGTCCCGCTTGAGGCTGTGGTCCGGGCAGGAGGCATAGCCGGCGGCGGGCTTTGCGACAGAGGTGCCTGACTCGGCGGCCAGGCGGCGGTCCAGCCACACGGAGGCGGCTTCGGCCAGGGTGACCCGCACCGAGCGGCGCATCAAACTGTCGTAGGGGCTTCGGCAGGTCTCGCAGGTGCAGCCTGTCGGGTGGGTGTCTTCCCGGACACTGATGGCGAAGACCCCGAAGGGGCCTGTGCGGTGCGCCGGGACAAAGTCGGCCAGGGAGCGGCAGTCGCCTTCTTCCTGGCGAAGCATCGGGAGAGAGACAGGGCCCAGGTTAATCCGGTCCCCTTCGCGGCGGGCGGCGAAAAAGCGGGCGGCGAAGCAAATCCGGAGGCCGCCTTCCTGCACCATCTGCGAAAGAACTCCGCGCCCTTCCGCAGTAAGGGTCCGGGAGGGTTTCCTGACGCCCCAGACGGCGCGGAAAAGGTTCCAGTCGAACAGGGGAACCAGCTCTTCCGCCGGGATTTCCGTCAGCGGGATAGAGGCCGGGACTTCTTGCAGGTAGCTCTCTTCCGGGAAGGGACGGGGCGTAGCCGCAGCGGCGGGACGGGCCTCGTGCAGCTGCCGGAGCTGTTCCTGGCGGGCGTGCTGCTCGGCCTCGAAGGCGGCCCTGTCCTGCAGGCAGCGTTTGGCCATGACGGCGCCGGCCGACGCATCCGGGGCATGGAACACATGCGGATACAGCGGGGCCAGCTTGACGGCGGTATGGAGCGGGGAAGTGGTGGCGCCGCCCACGAAAAGGGGCGTATCCAGCGAGCGGGCGCTCATCTCGCGGCAGAGTTCCTCCATCTGGAACAGCGAAGGCGTGATGAGTCCGCTTACGCCGATGAGGGCGGCATGGTGTTTCCGGGCCGCGTCCAGGATCGTTTCCTTATCCACCATCACGCCCAGGTCGATGACCTCGAAGCCATTGCAGCGGAGCACGATGCCGGCGATATTCTTGCCGATGTCGTGCACGTCGCCTTTTACCGTGGCGTTGATCACCACGGGTTTGTCGGCCCCTTGTTCACCCTCTTTCATGTAGGGTTCCAGGATGGCCACGGCGTCTTTCATGATTTTGGCCGACTTGACCACCTGCGGCAGGAACATTTTCCCTTCCCCGAAGCGTCGGCCCACCTCTTCCATGCCTTCCATGAGAGGGCCTTCGATTACTTTTACGGCTTCTCCCAGTTTCTCCAGGGCTTCCGTCAGGTCTTCCTGCAGATGGGCGCCTTTCCCTTCGATGAGTGCTTTCCTGAGCCGTCCTTCTACCGGCAGCTCCTGGGTGGAAGTGGCGGAAGCGCTTGATTCGTCGGCCTTTACAGCTCCGGCCTGGGCGGCCAGGGCGATGAGACGCTCCGTGGCGCCCCTGTCAGAGCAAAGGATGACGTCCTCGGCGGCTTGCCGCAGCTGCGGTTCAATGTCGTCGTACTGTTCCAGCATGCCTGGGTTCACGATGGCCATGTCCAGGCCGGCGCGGATGGCGTGGTACAGGAAAACGGCGTGCATGGCGCTGCGGACGGGATTGTTGCCGCGGAAGGCGAACGAGAGGTTGGAGATGCCGCCGGAGGTGTAGGCGCCGGGAAGGTTCTCCTTGATCCAGCGCACAGCCTCGATGAAATCCAGGGCATAGCGGTCGTGTTCCGGGATGCCGGTGCCCACGGAGAGGACGTTGACGTCGAAGATGATGTCTTCCGGAGGGATGCCCATCCCGGTCAGGAGCCGGTAGGCTCTTTGGCAGATTTCGATTTTCCGGGAGTACGTGGTGGCCTGGCCTTTTTCGTCGAAGGCCATCACCACCATGGCGGCTCCCAGGCGGTGGATTTCGGCGGCCTTTTCCAGAAAGGCGTTTTCTCCGTCTTTCAGGCTGATGGAATTGACGATGCACTTGCCCTGCGCGTTCTTGAGTCCGGCCAGGATGCAGTCCCAGTGGGAAGAATCAATCATCAGGGCGGCGCGTGCTACGGCGGGGTCGTTCTGGAGGGTGCGGACAAAGGTTTGCATGGCGGCGGGGCCGTCCAGCATGGCATCGTCCATGTTGATGTCGATGATGAGGGCGCCTCCTTCTATCTGGTCGGCCGCTACCTGGAGGGCTTCGTCGTATTGGCTTGCGGCGATGAGCCTGGCGAATTTGCGGGAGCCGGCCACATTGGTGCGCTCGCCGATAAGGGTGAAATTGCGCCTCCGGGTATCTACGGTCCAGGCTTCCAGGCCGCTGACCGTGAGGGTATGCCGCTTTTCCCGGCGGGGCAGGGGATGCAGGCGGGGATAGGCCCGGATATGATCCGGCCCTGTGCCGCAGCACCCGCCGACGATATTCACCAGGGCGTCCAGCCGCCCCACTTCACGGGCCATCTGCTCCGGAGTCTGGTCATATCCGCCCAGCTCGTTGGGAAGGCCGGCGTTGGGGTAGCAGATGACTGGAAGGTCTGTGAAGGCGGCGATTTCCTTGACCAGGGGCAGGAGTTCGGCTGCGCCCAGCGAACAGTTGAGGCCGAAGGCCGTGAGCGGATAGTGCCGGACGGCGGTGTAAAAGGCTTCCAGGGTTTGCCCGGTGAGGGTTCGGCCGCTCCGGTCGCTCACTGACACCGATACCATGACAGGGAAGCCCGGTTTTACCTGCTGGACGGCATACAGGGCCGCCTTGGCGTTCAGGGCGTCGAACGAGGTCTCAATCAGGAGCACATCTACGCCGCCTTCGATGAGCGCCTGTACCTGCTCCCGGAACATACCTGCCATGTCGTCGAAACTGTAGGGGCGCCAGTCCGGCCGGGAGATGTCCGGGGCCAGCGAGAGGGATTTGGACGTGGGGCCGATGCTGCCGGCCACCCACACTTTCCGCGGGGCTTCGCGGGCCGCTGTCCTGGCCAACCGGGCGCCTTCCAGGGCCATTTCCCCGGCAAGCGTCTCCAGGCCGTACTCTTTCTGGGAGATGCGGTTGGCGCTGAAGGTGTTGGTCTCGATGATATCGGCCCCGGCCTGGATATAGGCGCGGTGGATGTCCAGGACGACATCCGGCCGGGTGATGTTCAGGACGTCGTTGTTGCCTTTGAGGTCTGTCCCGGGGCTCAGCGGAAGTCCCCGGCGGAAATCTTCTTCCGTCAGGGAGCGGCGCTGGATCTGGGTTCCCATGGCGCCGTCCAGGATGAGTACGCGGGAGGACAGGTCCATGATCTAGGGTGTGTTTTCGTACTGGTCCAGGGCCTCCGCCATCTGCTTGCGGCCCCGTTCCACGATTTCCGGGGCATGGGAATAGCCGTAAACGCCGTGGTAGGAGTCGAAGGGAAGTTCCGCCAGCACGTCCGGCGGGCACAGCTCGATACCCATGCGGGCAATGGTGTGGTTCATGATGCCGAAACTCCGCTGGAGGATGCTGAAATAGTTGCCGTCGGCCCCGATGGGAATGCGGTTTTCCTTGCTGTCGGCGATTAGGCGGCGCTCCTGCTTTTCCGTTTCCCAGCGTTCCCGGATGAGCTGCGAGCCTTTTTCTCCGGCTTCGCGGGCTTTCTGGAGGAATTCGCCCCGGTCAGAGCGGAGGGTGTCTTTGAGCAGGGCGTGGGCCTCTTCCCGGATGGCGGTTTCGTTCTCCTGGAAGGTGGCCTTGCTGTGCAGGTAAGTGTTGATTTCGTCGGCGTCGATGCGGTTCACGTTGAAGCCTACGAGGATGTCGCCGGGGGTCCTTTCCACGCGGTTCAGCGGGAAGGTGTTGGCCATGCCGCCATCTACCAGGGTGCGTCCTTCCCATTTTACCGGGCGGAACATGGAGGGGATGGAGATGGAGGCGCGGATGGCCTGGAACAGGGGCCCGCGGCGGAAGATCACTTCCTCTCCGGTATAAAGGTCCGTTGCCACGGCGGTGAAGGGGATGGGAAGGTCTTCTATGTTTACGTCGGGTACACGCTGCCGGATGGCGTCGATGACCCGGTCTCCTTTGACCAGGTAGTTTTTGCTCACGGAGAAATCCATGAGGGTGACCACTTTAACGGGATCCAGGCCGAAGAGCCATTCCTTGAAGGCCTCCATGCCGCCGGCTGCATAGATGCCGCCGATCAGCGAGCCGGCCGATGCGCCGGCTACCGAGGTGATGTTATATCCCCGGGCAAGGAGCTCTTCGATGGCGCCGATGTAGGCGAACCCGCGCGGTCCGCCGCTGGCAAGGGCGAGTGCGACATTTTTGCTCATGTGTCTCAGTAGGGAAGTTCTTTCATGTGTTTATGTACGGTGTCCAGGAGCCTGCCCAGGTTCTCCGGCGCATTCGCGGCGAGCACCAGGGAAGGGGCGAAGAGGGAAGGAGGCTCTGCGTTGAAATTGCAGATGCTTCCGCCCGCCTCCTGCAGGATGAGCATGGCGGCCGAATAATCCCAGGGCTGGAGGCGCATCTCAAAGTACAGGTCGATGGTGCCTCCCGCCATCATGCACAGCTCTATGGCGGCCGATCCGAACCGGCGGACGTCGTTGCACTGCATGTACATGTCGTAGATGATGTCCGAGCAGGTTTTGGCATAGGCCTTCTGGTAGGTGCTCATGGCGGTGCACAGGAGACCGTCTTCGAAGCTGTGGCCGGATACGTGGATGGGATGGCCGTTGCAGGTGGCTCCCTTGCCCTTTTCGGCGGCATAGAGCTCGTTTCTCCAGGGGCTGTACACGACGGCTTTGTCCAGGACGCCTTTCCGGGCGAGGGCCACGCTGATGCAGCAGTCCGCGATGCCGCGGGCATAGTTGGCGGTTCCGTCAATGGGGTCTATGATCCAGATATACTCGTGGGTAAGTTCGCGGAAATCCTCCTCTTCGCACAGGAATCCGCTGCCGGGGAGTCGCTGCCCCAGCCGCTGTGTCAGGAAGTGCTGTACGGCAAGGTCCGACGAGGTGACCAGGTTCTCCCGGGAATCCTTCTGCATGACCCGGAACCCGCCCCGCACCATCAGGGCCGACGCCTCCTTGACAAGGGTGATAATTTGTTCCAATTCCATAATCATACAAAGTTACATTATTTCTTCGAGAATCGAAAGCGCGGCCTTTTTCCAACTAATTTGCAAAAAAGTTCCGGAAAATATTTGCTTATTCAAAAAATAGTCGTACCTTTGTAATCCCAAACGGGAAAACGGGGTATTAGCTCAGTTGGTAGAGCGTTTGAATGGCATTCAAAAGGTCAG
>CAMHST010000065.1 GCA_946187865.1 uncultured Bacteroidales bacterium | reverse complement strand
GGTTTGGCTTGTAAAGTTAACCATTTTCAGCGATTTGAACAAAATGGAGAGAGAAAGGGACGTATTGGAGAGCGCTCCACACGCGTATATAATACCTTTGCCGGTGAAGAAAACGCGAAACTGATAACATCAAGCATATGAATTTCAAATCCATTATTTCTTTCCTGGCCGGTGCCCTGCTGGCTCAGGGAATTGCATCGGCCCAGTTGAACCCCGATGACTTTAAGGTTCCCGAACTGTCCGGAACGCCCGAGGTGGGACAGTGGTATACCGTTACGCCTCCCAATGCCACGGCGGCAGCCGGCGGACAGGCAACAGGCCTTATCCGCAAGGGTACTGAAAACAAGGTATTCATCCAATTCTATGGCGGCGGCGTGAGCGTGAACGAATATACCGCAGCCCGTGGCAATCTGGTGGATCCGGAGCACGGTTTTTACTCTGACACCCTGGACGTTAAAACGGCCGGAATGGTTCAGATCCTCTCCGCCCTCACTTTCGGCGCTCCCGTTCCTGAGAATCCGTTCAAGGACTGGACGTATATCGTCATTCCTTATGCTACCGGAGACTTCCATGCCGGAACCGGCGATTTCCCTTATACGGGGCTGGACGGGAAGCCTCATGTGCTTCACCACCGGGGATATACCAACTGGAACGAGATTCTTCAGATGGTAATGCCGTACCTGGGTACGCCTGACGCGCTTGTGGTCACTGGTTTCAGCGCCGGAGGTTTTGCCACGGCCCTGAACTCTGACGCTGTCATCGACTATTTCCCGAAAACAAAGAACATTACCTGCTTCGTGGATGCCGCGCAACTTTCCTATAAGGACTGGAAGAACGTTGCCAAGAATGTCTGGAAGGCCCCCAAGCGCATATGGAAGAATCAAGGCAAGACGGACGATATCGTGCTGGATGCCCTCACGGCCTTGCACAAGAAGCGTCCTACGGTGAAGATTCTCTTCGGCTGTTCCGTTCGCGACTACGCTCTGTCCACCTATCAGCACTACCTGGACCATGGCCGTAACCCCGAACCAGTTTCTGCTGATGACGGCGATGTGTTCCAACGCAATCTGAAGCAGTTCTGCACGGGTTTCCAAAAGAACATCCCTGACGGTGGCCTCTTTATCTGGGACGGCGTTCCCGCCGCAGGTCAGGCTGCCACCCTCACGCACCACTGCATTGAACTTTCCGGTAACTTCTTTACCGATATGCGCGGACACGGTAGCTTTGCCAAATGGCTTGGCGATGCTGTGAATGGAACCATCACCACCTACGGCGTGGAGCTTCTGGACAATGACTACCGCAGCACTACCGAGCGCGAAAAGATCCGCCTCTATGAAGGCGCCGCTCCCGGCACCGAGTCCTGGACCCACGAGGAGCAGGTTTTCGGCGAGGGAGAGGACCGTACCTATATCAATGTGACCACTCCTGAACTGGAGGTGTTCGTGCCCGAGCATCCCAATGGATCGGCCATGATAGTATGCCCCGGCGGCGGTTTCTATATGCTCTCCTACGCCAATGAAGGCACCAAAGTGGCCAAGAGACTGAATGAGCAGGGCATTACCGCCTTCGTCCTCAAATATCGTCTGAATCCCTTCTTCAAAGAAGACGGCAGCAAGTATGAGAATGCGGTGGAGATGATGATTGAATTCTTCACCCGCTTCCTCTTCCCCGAAAGGGATAAACTGGCCAAAGAGCAAGGGGTTGTTCCTGAGGAGGCCGAAGCGGCTGCACCTATCGACAATGCCAATGACATCAATACCCAGTGGGCCTATGCCGATGCCGACAGGGCGATGGCCATCGTCCGCTTGGGCGCGGCCAAATGGGGCATCGACCCCAATAAGATTGGTATCATGGGCTTTTCCGCCGGTTCTATGACGGCCATGAACCAGGCCCTGCACCACAGTGAACTCACACGCCCCAACTTCGTGGGTGCCATCTACACCGGCGTAGCCGAAGGCTTTGAGGTCCCCGCCGATGCAGCACCGCTCTTTATGTGCTCTCCGGTGAATGATATTTTCCAGCCTCAGGAGACTTTCCGTGTGCTCCAGGCGTGGCGTACAGCCAAAGTGCCGGTGGAACTCCACTACTATTCCAAGTGCGGCCACGGTTACGGCGCAACCATTCAGAATGCCTCTTGCGATCTCTGGTTCGACCAGCTGTTCGCCTTCATGAAAGACGTAGAATTCATCAAATAATAATCAATGTTTATGTTCAAAAAACTGTTCTCCCTTTTCCTCGCTGGAGTGCTGGCTTCGGCCACCCTCTTTGCACAGGAAAAGATTACCGTGTCCGGAACTGTGACGGATGCGGAAACCGGCGAACCCCTCATCGCAGTGGGTATCGTCCAGCAAGGAACCTCCAATGGCGTTATCTCCGCCATGGACGGTGACTACATCATCCAAGTCCCCAAAGGTTCCGTACTGGAGTTTTCCAGCATCGGTTACAAGACTGTGGAAGTAATCGTAGACCGCGACAGGATTGATGTGGCCCTTCCTGTGGACCAGGATGTCCTTGACGAAGTAGTGGTTGTAGGTTATGGTGTGCAGAAGAAGAGTTCCCTTACGGGCGCTGTTTCATCCGTAAAGAGTGAAGACCTTCAGGCCCGCAGCGTCACCAACGTAAACCAGGCCCTGGGTGGCAAGACCGCCGGCGTGCAGAGTTATGCCAGCAGCGCGGCTCCGGGTTCCAAGCCCTCCATGCAGGTACGCGGTATCGGCTCCAACGGTTCCAGCGCCCCGCTCTATGTCATTGATGGCCGTGTCGCTTCCGATGCTGGCTTCCTGAATCCGTCCGACATCGAGAGCATCGAGGTGCTTAAGGACGGCGCCTCAGCCGCCATATACGGCGCCGCGGCCGGCAACGGTGTCATCCTCATCACCACCAAGAAGGGCCAGGGCGACGGTAAGGTCTCCTTCGAAGCCCAGATTGCTTCCCAGCGGGTTCGCAAGCCTCACCTGATGAATGCCGAGCAATGGGCCGATTACTGGATTGCCGCAGGAAATATTACCAAGGATGTGCTCTATTCCGAATGGGACGGTGTAACAAACACCGATTGGTTTGACATTGCTATGGAACCGTCTCTCCTCCAGAAGTACAGCGTGAACTTCCAGTACGGAAATGACCGCAGCAATCTGTACATTTCCCTTTCCTATATGAATAATGACGGCATTGTAAAAGGCCAGAGCGATGTTCACAAGTCCTACTCCGGCGTCATCAACGCCAGCGCCAAGATCAAGCCCTGGCTGGAGGTGGGTACCAACAACGTGATTGAATTCAACCAGTTCAAGAGCGGAGATACGTTCATGAGCGCCATGTGCAACCTTCCTATCTTGAAGCCTTATTTCAGCTATGACGAGCTGCCCTACGAAGCGAAGCAATTTGCCGACCTCGGCTGGATTGCAGGGGATGAGAACGGGTATTATTCTTTCTCCCGGTATATCGGACAACAGCACGACCATCCGCTCCTTGGCCTATACAAATCCATCAACGACAGTCGCAGTCTCTCCATTGCGGGAACTTCGTTCATCAACCTGAATCCCTGGCCTTGGCTCACCTTTACTTCCCGTCTGAGTTATGCCTTCAGTGCCAGCGAGAGTTACAACGCTTCCCATGCGCCTGTGACGTGGAGCAATATGGGCCGTATTTTGAGTGTTGGCGCATCTTCCGGCAATTCCGTTTACTGGCAGTGGGAAAACTTCGCCACAGCGATGAAGGCGTTTGGCAATCATACTCTCACCGCCATGTTGGGACAATCCTACAGTGATCTTCGCGCAAATGTGCTGACGGCGAACGAACAGGGTGACCTGACCGATATGGGTTTCCCCTTTGATGACGAAAAATTCCTGTATTTTGCCTATGCGAACCCCAATGTAACCAAGACAATCGGTGGCGCTGAACCTTCCTATACTCGGAAAATCGCATACTTCGGCCGTCTGAGCTATGATTACAAAGGCAAGTACCTTCTGCAAGCTTCCCTACGCGCCGATGCCGCCGACCTTTCCATCCTTCCGCTGAACAAGCGTTGGGGCTTCTTCCCGGCCGCTTCGGCCGGTTGGGTGGTTTCCAAAGAGCCCTTCATGGATTGGAGCAAGGGCTGGCTGAATCAGTTTAAACTCCGCGCCAGCTGGGGACGGAACGGTAACCTGGCATCATTAGGAGGATTCCGTTACAGCCGCACCATCAATAAATACGGTAATTATCCTTTTGCAACGGACTACACATACCAAACAGCTTATGCTCCTACTGTAACCGGCAACGAAAACCTGCAATGGGAAACTTCCGAGCAGCTTGACCTGGGCGCCGATTTCGCGTTCTTTGGAAATCGCCTCACCCTTGGTGCAGACTGGTATCTCAAGACCACCCGAGACCTCATCGTAGAGGATGTAAAGCAGACCCTTACCGCCGGATTCAATCCTTCTCCCGTTAACGTAGGCAGCATGATCAACACCGGCGTCGAACTGGAACTGGGTTGGCAGGACCACGTGGGGGATTTCAGCTACGGCATCCGGGGCAACCTTACCACGCTCAAGAACCGGGTGACGTCGCTTACCGATGGGACAGACCGTCTGATAGGTTATTCCCTTTATGGAGGAAATCCCATCACTCTTTTTGAGAAAGACATGCCCGCCTGGTATTTCTACGGGTACAAGTATCTGGGCGTCAATCCCGAGAACGGAGACCCTGTATTTGAAACCGGTGAAGATGGTGTTCTGGGAACCGAAGACCTCACCTACCTTGGCAAGGGTATTCCGGACATGACATACGGTATCACCCTCAATGCAGCTTGGAAAGGCTTGGATCTGGTGGTATTTGGCAGCGGCGTGGCAGGTGTTGACATCTTCTCGATGTACAATATCGGCTCGGGATTTACCGATAATCGCCTTGCATATTATGCACAGGACTACTGGACTCCGCAGAACACTTCCGCCAGCCAGCCCAGGCCAAACGCCATGTGGTCGCAGCTTGCCACATCCAGTTTCAACATCTTTGACGGATCTTACTTCAAGATCAAACAAATCCAACTTGGTTATACGCTCCCTCAGGCGCTTCTTTCCAAAGTAAAGATCTCAAATGTGCGCCTGTACTGCTCTCTTGACGATTTCTTTACCTTCTCCAAGTATATCGGCCTGGATCCGGAAGTGGTAGGTTCAGGTAAGATGATGGGCGTGGATACCGGGTACTATCCCACCACCAGGAAGGTAATGTTCGGACTTAATGTAACTTTCTAATTGTGAGCTATATGAAAAAGATATATACTTTCCTTGCTTTCATCGCAGTACTGGCTTCCTGCACAGACCGTCTGGACGTGCCTCACAATGGCGTCCTGGATGAATCCAATTTCTACAAGAGCGACGAGGATGCTGCAGCCGCCATTGCCGCAGCATACCAAGACATTGCCGTGGGTGACGGTCAATACGGTTTCGAACATGTCTACAAGATTGTCAACGGATACCTGAGCGATGAATACTGGGCCGGACAGCAGGACCGCACGAACGGATTCTGCATTCTGTCGGATTACGCATTCGACGCAAATAACCCGTTCATTGAAACGCACTACACCCACCTGTATACTGTTATCGGCAAATGCAATCTGGTCATTGACAACGTCAAGGGCGATACTCCAATCCAAAGGAGAGCCGTTGCTGAGGCCAAGACGCTCCGCGCCTGGATGTACTTCGAACTCACAACCCTCTGGGGCACTCCTGCACTTGTGGAGCATGTTTCTTCCGACAAGCCCACGAATTCCACACAAGAGGCTCTCTGGACTTTCATTGAGAAGGACCTTACCGAGGCAATTGCCTCAGGCGCCCTCTCCGAAAAATCCTCCAAGGGAGACCGTGGCAATTACCGCGTCACCAAGCAGTATGCACAGGCCCTTCTGGGCAAGGCCTACCTCTGGCAGGGCAAGAATGCCGAAGCCGCAAAAGTGCTGGACGAAGTGATTGAAAGCGGCCTGTACGGCCTCTGGGGCGGACAGTATGGTGACTTCTATGACATTCCCAACGAGAACAACGAAGAGGTGATGTTTGCCTCCAACCACATTCTGGACAAGAACACCCCGGTTCCCACCTATCTGCCGGCTTTCAACGGCCTTAGTCTCTATACCCGTCCCGGAGTACTGGACACCTCCAATACCTTTGGCTTCAATTACTGGACCTTTGGCGGCTTCGTCCCGCGAGGCAGCCTGTATGATGCCTTCGTCGCCGAAGAGGGTGTGGATGGATATCGTCTGAACGAAAGCATCAAGACTTATGATTTCATGGCTGACGCAGGTTATGCACTTGGTGCCGGCGCCACGGAAAACAGTGAAGGTTATTTCACTTGGAAAGGCCGTTATCTCGACAGTCAGACGGAACTGGTGCTCATCTTCCAGGTCACCGACCGCGACGCCGTGTGGATGCGTTATGCAGAAGTGCTCCTCATGGCTGCAGAGGCCAATATCGGCATCGACCAGACCAAGGCCGACAAGTATCTGAACGAGGTGCGCCATCGTGCCGGTCTTGGCGACAAGGCCTGCACGCTGGATGCCATCAAGACGGAGCGCCGCCTGGAACTCTTCGGCGATTTCTGCCGTTACAAGGACCTCCAGCGCTGGGGCGATGCCGCCACTGTCCTTGCCGATGACGGGAAGGGCGAACCCGAATTTTCTTTAACGGGTGTTGAGTGGAAGCGCGACCGAGCCGAATTCGGCTACAAGACCGGCAAGCACGAGTATCTTCCCATCCCTTACGGCGAGCTGCTGATCAACAAGGAAATGCATCAGAATTCTACCGCTTGGTAATCTATCTAAATAACAGAATATGAAAAAGTTACTATATACCCTTGCAACGATTGCCCTGGCTGGTGGAATGCTGGTTTCCTGCGAAAAGTCGGCCATTGACCCCCTCAGCGGAGCATACCCTGCCGCGGAGCAGCTGAAAGGAGTCGCTTTCACCGATGGCGGCAGGACCACCGAAGACGGTTTTTATGTATTTTCTGTCCAGGGGCAGAACCTGGACCTGTATTTCACCGACCGTAACTGGTATCTCGGTGACGGAACTTATAATTTCTCAGAAACTCCAGGCAGTAATGCCCTCCTTGCCCGTTCCACGGTGAATGGAAAAGCCCTCGTCAAAGGCGGGCTCACCGTTTACAAGAACGGGGACGACTATGAAATTGACGGCACAGTCTGGACTGCGGACAATGAGCCCGTCCAGATCAAATCCCACGGAACGCTGGTTTACGAGGAAGTGATTGTGACTCCCAAGTTCAACTATGTCCTTTCCGACTATGAGGATGGAGGCGTAAAGAAAGGTTACAATCTCACGATTTACCCGCTGAACGGCAGCGATATCGTCGCCAATTTCCTTCTTATCTCCACGGGGGCGGTGGCGCAGACCTACACCATCGGCGATCCCGGATCGGCCGACAACGGTGTCGCGTCCTATGGCGCTGACATCGGTGTGATTTTCGGCCTTCCTGCCGGATCATTGATAATGGGAAGCTACTTCTATGAAGACGGCAAGATGTGGCTCCTTACTTCCGGTACTGTCGAAGTCTCCGGAGACGAGAGCATGTACACCGTGGTCCTCAGCGGCATTACGGCTGCCGACCTTGACGGCACCCCTTATGTCGGTGATAGCAAACTCTTCGAGAACGCCGTGCAGCCCGCTCCCGTCGAGCCCGTCACCCTTACCCTGGAGGGTTGGAGCGCCACTTATTCCTATAAAGACAATTCCGATGCCGGTACCCGCGAGCATACACTGGCCCTCAAAGATTCCTTCGGTGGCGAAGCCGGAAAGATTATCGTCAATACTACCGTCCTCGGCGGTATTAACGGCACCTTCGAAGCTTCTACCGATACCGAAAAGATTGACCGTTATGCGGCCGGTGCCGACTATTCCGCATTCGGTCTGGGCATCGTCGGCTCTTACGTCTCCGTTCAGGGAACAGCAATCCCTATCAGCAACGGTACTATGACCATTTCCTCCGATGCCGAAACGGTTTCCGTTTCCGTGGAAGGACTCACCGGCATCGACGGTGTTAACGGCCTTTCCCTGCCTTCAATGGCCCTCACCATCGAGCAGCCCGAAGATCCCCAGCCTCCCGTTCCTGGTGACGAAACCTTCACTCTTGAAGGATGCACCTACACCCTGGTTTCGGCTCCGAAGGACGGTGTGGACGGCGTTACCGAACACACTTTCACCTTCAAGGATGGGTACGACAACGTAGTCGCCCAGTATGTCGAGTGGACAGCTACGGATGCGGCCACCACCGGCAACTTCACCTGGGCTGCCACTACTGACACGGCCATCGGCTCTTTCGCCGGCGGATATGATTTCTTCGGTATGGCCATCTTCGGATCCTATTATGTGCGGGAAGGCGCTTCTTATCTGATTAACGGAGGTACTGCCGAGGTAAGCGAAAACGGCAGCAAACTCAGCATCAAGATTACCGGTCTTGCCTCCGCCACCGCCGCTGGAGAAGCCGGCACTGCCACCATCCTGGAAATCAAGGATGCCGCTAACGCCGATGCTCCCAAGGAGACTTTCCTTGTTGAAAACGGAACTTACACCCTGGTTTCCGCCCCCAAGGATGGCGTCGACGGTGTTACTGAGCACACCTTTACCTTCAAGGACGGCGAAGGCAACCTGGTGGGCTCTTATGTGGAATGGACCGCTACCGATGCCGCTTATACGGGCTTCTTCACCTATGCCGAGCCCACGGCAACCGCCATCGGCTCCTTTGCGGGCGGAATGGACTTCTTCGGCATCATGACACTCGGAACTTACTATGTCCGTGAAGGCGTTGAGTATCTGGTAAATGCCGGTACCGCCATCGTGGCCGAGGAAGACGGAAAGCTTT
>CAMHST010000064.1 GCA_946187865.1 uncultured Bacteroidales bacterium | reverse complement strand
CCAGGGTGATGCTGTGGGTTTCCATGCCACCCATGGAAAGGCCGGCCATGGCGCGGCTGTCTTTCTTGGCGATGGTGCGGAAGTTGGCGTCGATGTAGGGAACCAGTTCATCGCAAAGGACTTCCTGGAAGCCATTGTTGAGCATCATGCCCATGCCGCCGGCGGGACGTGCGGGACGTGCTGCGGGTGCGGCACCCTCTGCAGGGGCGTTGGCAGGACGTGCGGGACGGGCGGCCGGCATCTGACCGGGACGGAAGCCTTCGTTGGTCATGCCGTAGGTCATCACGATGATGAAGGGTTCAATCTTGCCGGAGGCGATGAGGTTGTCCATAATCAGGTTGGCCTTGCCCTGGTTCCACCAGGCGTATTCGTTCTCACCCCAGCCATGCTGCAGGTAAAGGACGGGATACTTCTTCTTGCTCTGGTCGTACTGCGGAGGCGTGTACACATAGGCCTGACGGAACTGGGAGGTGGAAGGGCTCCAGAACAGGACCTGCTGCACCTTGCCGTGAGGCACGTTCTTCATGGCGTAGAAGTCCTGGTCGTGGGCGGGAATCTCGATACCGCTCTCCCAACGGGTGGAGCCGTAGTAGTTGTTGGTGCCGGGGTCGTTGAACACGCCGCCGTCGATGGTCAGGTGATAGTAGTGGAAGCCTTCATCCATGGGGCCGGCGGTGGTCCCCATCCAGGAGCCGTCCTCGGCCTTGCGGAGCACGGTGCCGCCGGAACCGCCCAAGCCCAGGCTCACGATCACGGAAGTAGCCTTGGGGGCGTTCACCTTGAAGCGGGCGTAGCCCTGGGAGTTCGCCATCGGATATTCCTGTCCGGGCTGGTTCATCTCGGAAGGTTTGAAGTCTTCCTTGATCACGAAGTTGTCCATCTTGGGATCGAATCCCTTCACGGCCAGGTATGCCTGCTTGGGCTTGTAATTCTCGTCGAACAGGAGCGGGTAGTTGTTGGTACCCAGCCAGGAATCCTTGTCGGAGACATTCCAGAAGGTGACGCAGTCGATCACGTCCTTGTGCTTGCGGAGCACCTTGAACAGGTTCACGTACTGGTCCTGCTGCAGGGTCTTTTCCCAGTCGGCCACCTGGGCCTGTCCCTGGTTGAAGCGAAGGCCGCCGCCCATGTCCTCATTCACGCGGATATCCAGCTCGGTGAGGTGGATGTGCTTCACTACGGTGGAGTACAGTTTGATGGCATTGTCCACATCCTCCATGGAAGGACCGTACACATTGTAGTGGGCCTGCATGCCGATTCCGTCAATCGGGACACCGGCGTCTTTCATGCGCTTTACGAGATTGTAGATACGCTGGCTCTTGGCGGGCTCTGCATCGTTGTAGTCGTTGTAGAACAGGAGGGCATTCGGGTCTGCCTCGTGGGCATACTCAAAGGCCTTGTAGATGAATTCCTCACCGGCGATCTTGTACATGGGCGAGTCGCGCAGTTCCGGGCGTCCGGGCCACACGGGGCTGTCGGCTACGGCCTCATTCACGACATCCCAGCAATAGACCACGTCCTTGTAGCGGTTCACGATGGCCTGGATGTGGTGCTTCATGTTGGCGTAAAACTCTTCCTTGGAAAGGAGATTGCCTTTCTCGTCCTGGTACATCCAGCTTCCGATCTGGCTGTGCCACATCAGGGTGTGGCCGCGCATCTTGATACCGTTTTCACGGCAGAAGTTGGCGATACGGTCTGCATCCTCCCAGTTGAAAACGCCCTTCTGGGGTTCTGTAGGCTGGGGTTTCATGGCGTTTTCCGCCGTGATGCTGTTGAACTCTCTCAGAACCACTTTGATCTGGTCGGGGTCCGACACGTTGCGGTTGTTCACCGCCACGCCGATCTTGAAGTAGTCTTTGTAGGCATCCTTGAGTCCATCTGTGGGCTCGGGAATGGTGCGGGGGCCCCACTGGGCACCGGCAGGAACCGCACCCAGGATAAGGGCGCAGATTCCGGTAAATAACAGTTTCTTCATCATGTGATGGATTATAGATTGGATATCAGTTTCTGCACGAAGTTACCTTTTCGCGACAAAAAAAGCAACCGTTTTGGGGAAACAAACCGGCCGGCGGGTGAAAGAGGGCGTAAAAATGAAAGGATTTGGTTAGTTTTTAATATTCCGGAAAGGGTCTGAGCGGCCAAGCACTACCCGGCGGACATTGCATCCCGCGTAGTTGCCCAGGACGATTATCGGGTAATACCAGAGGATGTCCGGACTCCAGCGGAAGGCCCCGACCAGATAGACGACATCCGCGATAGAGTGATAGAAACCGCAAAGGATGAAAAGGGGAACGCCGAAAAGGACCGGAACCAGCGAACGGGTGTTCCTGTACAGCCAGACGCTGATGTCGATGATGAGACCGCAGCCCAGGGCGCGGAGAAAACTCTTCCAAGGGCCCTGCGCCAGCCTGCCCGCGACCACTTCCGAGGCCCGCTGGGCAGGCTCTCCGCCGATGGCCCACACCATAAGCCCGATCAGGATGCAGCCCAGCACGTTGAACAGCCAGATCATGGCCAAGGCGCCGATATCGTCCATGACGCCGGCCTTTCCGGTGTACAGGAGCGTTCCGGACAGGACTACGCCCACCAGGCCGAAGGCGAAAATGACGGCGCCGGGAATGCCGCCGAGGGCAAGGAAACCGTAGGCGCCCAGGCCGATCAGAATTCCGGCGAAAAGGGACAGTCTGTTAGCTTGTGACATGATGCTTTCTGTTTACCCCAAAAGTACGTTTTTTTTCTTATCTTTGCAAGACTTATCCGTCAAGCAGGAAGAGATATGATCAACGTGATAAAGACACCGCTTCCGGGGCTGGTTGTACTGGAGCCGCAGATATTTGGCGACGCAAGAGGCTATTTCCTGGAAAGCTGGTCGCAGCGGGATTTTGACAAGCTGGTGTATCCTGTCCGCTTTGTACAGGACAACGAGAGCAAAAGCCGGTACGGCGTGCTGCGCGGGCTGCATTTCCAGAAGGGCGCGTTCGCCCAGAGCAAACTGGTCCGTGTGGTCAGCGGCAGGGTCCTGGACGTCGCTGTGGATATCCGCAGGGGCTCCCCCGGCTTCGGCAAGCATTATAGCTGCGAGCTCAGCGGGGAGAACCACAGGCAATTGTTCATTCCGCGGGGCTTCGCCCACGGGTTTGCCGTGCTCAGCGAGGAAGCTGTTTTCCAGTACAAGTGCGACAACCCCTATGCACCCGACGCAGAGGGCGCCATCGCCTGGGACGATCCCGCCCTGGGAATAGACTGGAAGGTACCCGCGCAGGACATTATCCTGTCGGAAAAGGACCGTCACCATCCGCCGCTTTCAGAAGTTCCTGAGCTCTTCGATTTTGCAATAGATTATTACAATCTGTAATTTTTGTTCTATATTTGCAGTACGGAATAAAACCAATATCAATAAAACATGAAAAAACTTTTAATCTCGGCTGTCCTTGCAGCCTTCGCCGTCATCGCCTTTGCGCAGGATGGAGAGAAAGAAATCAAGCGGGGATGGAGCTTCGGCTTGCTCCCCACCGCCACCTATTCGGTAGATAACGGCTTCCAGGCCGGCGCCTTCGGTGATGTTTATTACTATGGAGACGGTGCAACCTATCCGGATCCGCTGCACAAGATCAGCTGGGAGGCTTCCTACTTCACCCACAGCCACCGCATGCGCCTGTACCTGGCCTATGACTCCAAGTACCTGATCCCCAACATGCGTGTAAACGCCTCTGTCACCTACATGAACGACCCGCTGTACAGCTTCTGGGGCTTCAACGGTCCGGCTTCCACGCAGAACTACGATATGTGGTCCAACCGGGATATGATCGTGCCGCTGACAGACAACAATGTCAACTACTACGGCATGAGCCGCAGCATGCTCCGCATCCTGGCCAACTTCCAGGGTCAGATTATCCCGCACCTGAACTGGGCCGCCGGCGTCAATTTCTGGAAATGGCAGCTGGGCGACATGAAAGACAACGGGGTGAAAGTGGGCGACGACAAGCGCTATTACGACACCAACGTCACGCTTTACAAATTCCTGTCCACTACGGGCGTCATTACCGAGGCTGAAAAGAACGGCGGACTCGCTTTGGAACTCAACGCCGGTCTGGTGTACGATACGCGTGACATCGAGGCTGCCCCCAACCGGGGTATCTGGGCCGAGGCCTATCTGAACGGAAACGTCCTGCAGAACAGCTACCTCAAGGCCTGCGCTTATTTCCGTCACTATATCAGCATCCCCATCCACATCCCTGCCGGTGAGCCTGTGTTCGCCTACCGCCTGGCCTGGCAGCAGACCATCGCCGGTGAAACGCCGCTGTACATGATCCAGAACAACCCGCTGCTGGTTCAGCGCAACATGATCTCCGAGGGCTTCGGTTCTTCCAATACCATCCGTGGCCTGCGCGAAAACCGCATCCTGGCCGAGGGCATGGCCTGGTTGAATGCAGAACTGCGTGTCAAACTTTTCAACTTCAAGCTCTTCAATCAGTACTTCTACGTGGCCGTGAACCCGTTCTTCGATGCCGGTATCATCACCAAGCAGTATAAGTCCGCCGCCCTGGAAAAGATTTCCGTGAACGGCAAGATTTACGATCCCGCCTTCAACTTGCTTTCCGGCACTACGGATCCCATTTACGACGCGTCCAAGGTGGGCAGCCTGATTTACAGCGGCGGTGCCGGCCTCAAGATCGCCATGAACCAGAACTTCATCGTCTCGGCCGACTTCGCCAAGTGCTTCACGCCCGGACTGGACGCCGGCCTCTGGATCGGTATCGGCATTAACTATCAGTTCTAAACCCTATGAAAAAGCTTTTCCATGCTGCAGCCATCCTGGTGATGGCCTTTTCCCTGAACAGCTGCCTGGCTGGCAGGTACATGGCCAAGTTTGCCCTTCAGCCTACTCCTCACGGGGTGGACGACATCGAACGTACGCGCCACAAGGCCGATTCCCTGATGCCGGGTTCCACGGCCTGGTATGATAGCCTGAAGACCCAGGGCATCCTGAAAGATACCTGGACAACCAGCGACGAAGGCCATAAGCTGCACGCCTGTTACGTCCCGGCCAAGGATCCGGAGAATGCCAAGGGAACCGCCATCGTCGTCCATGGCTACACGGACAACCACCTGGTTTTCCTGTACCTGGTGCGTATGTACCGCGACGAGTTCAACTACAACGTCCTCTTCCCGGATCTGCAATACCATGGCTATTCCGAGGGTGAAGAAGCCCAGATGGGTTGGAAGGACCGCCTGGACATGCTCAAATGGATTAACATCGCCCATAATATCTTCCAGGACGATTTCATGGTGCTGCACGGCGTGTCCATGGGCGCTGCCACAGTGATGATGACCAGCGGCGAACCTATGCCGGACTACGTGAAATGCTTCGTGGAAGACTGCGGTTACTCTTCCGTGGTAGCCCAGTTCAACAACAACCGCAAGCAAAGCTTCGGCTTTATCCCTCCGGATGTGCTCCAAAGCGCCAGCCTTGTCACCAAGAAAAAGCATGGATGGGGCTTCTGGGAGGCTTCTTCCGTGAAGCAGCTGGCCAAGTGCGAGCTCCCTATGCTCTTCATTCATGGTGATGCCGACGATTTCGTCCCCTTTAGCCATATGTGGGAGAACTACAATGCCAAGACCAAGGGCTACAAGGAGTACTATGTCTGCAAAGGCGCCGTCCATGCCAACTCCTTCCAGAAGGATCCGGCCGAATATAAGCGCCGGGTGAAGAACTTCCTGGCAACCGTGCACAACATGATTGCTGTTGGAAATCTGTAGTTCCTTGATTATTAGTATATGAAACGAAACCCCTGCTGTGATTTGACAGCAGGGGTTTCGTTTAACTGGTTTAGAGCCAGGTGTTTGCCTATTTCTCCTTGGGGGCAATAGCTTTCCAGCAGAAGGCGCTGAGGGCGCCGCCCACCAGGGGAGCGCAAATGAATACCCAGACATCCTTGAGGGCGTCGCCGCCGGCGAACAGGGCCGGGCCGATGGAACGGGCAGGATTCACGGAGGTGCCGGTGAGGTTGATGCACACCAGGTGGATCAGGATCAGGGACAGGCCGATGGCCAGACCGGCGAAGTTGCCGGCACCCACTTTGGCGTCTGTAGTGCCCAGGACAACCAGCACGAAGAGGAAGGTGGCGATGACCTCTACCAGGAAAGCGCCGCCTGCGCCGCCGGCATGGGCGACACCGTTGGCACCGAGACCGGCAGGATTGGCACCGGCGAAGGCACCCAGCTCAGGAGTGACGACATTGGCAACCAGCAGGAGCACGGCACCGGCAAGGATACCGCCGATGATCTGGCCGCACCAATAGCCGCAGGCATCCTTCCAGCTCATGCGGCCGGAAAGGGCTACGCCCAGGGTGATGGCGGGATTGATGTGGCATCCGCTGATACCGCCGATGGTGTATGCCATGGCTACCACGGCAAGACCGAAGGCGATGGCCGTGCCGACAAGGCCGGCAGGGGTGCCGCAGCCCAGGAACATGGCTGTTCCGCAGCCCAGGAAAGTGAGCACGAAGGTGCCCAGACATTCTGCAATGTACTTTTTCATTTTCAAAGAATTTAGGATTAGTGGAACAAATATAAAAATTCAGCTAAAATAATCCAACGAAGAAATTGATTTTTTACGGAACTATTCGCAAATTTGTAGAAATGTTCTGTTTATGAAAAAGAGTATTGTACTGTTAGCGCTGCTGGCTGCTTTCAGCGCCGCGGCAAAGGATTACACGCTTCTTTCTCCCGACGGGAAACTGCGGGTGGACGTCCAGGTGGGGAATGCCCTCAGCTACGCCCTTTCCTATGACGGCGTGCAGCTGGTCAACCCCTCAGAGATTTCCCTAACCCTGGAAGATGGTACCGTTTGGGGTGCGGGGAGCAAGTTTTCCAAGGCGGTGAAGACCACCGTGGACAAGAGTTTTGCCGCTCCGCTATTCAAGCGCAGCCAGGTGCGGGACCACTACAACGAACTCCGGCTCAAGGCCAAAGGCTGGGATATGGTGTTCCGGGCCTATGACGACGGCTTTGCCTATCGGTTCGAGCCCTCCAAGGCGGTGACCGTTCGCGCAGAGCAGGCCCGCTTCGAGTTTGCCGGCGACTGGCCCGCCTATGTGCCTTATACCGGCAACGGAGACAACGACGGCTCCCAGTTCTATACCTCGTTCGAAGCGCAATACAAGCATCATAAGTTAAGCGAATGGGACCGTTCCCATCTGGTGTTCCTGCCCATCACCATCGAGGCGGACAAAGGCATCCGTCTGTGCATGGTAGAGAGCGACCTGCTGGACTATCCGGGCATGTTCCTGGGGAACGACGGCGGCTCCGCCAGCCTGTATGGTATTTTTGCCGAGGTGCCTACTGAAGTGGCCCGTGACGGCTACAACAAGCTCCAGCGCATCGTACGCAAGCGCGCCGACGTCATTGCCCGTGACACCCGCGAGCTGCCCTGGCGGGGCATCGTGGTTGCCAGCAAAGACTGCCAGTTGGCCCAGAGCGACTTCGTGTACCGCCTGGCCAAGCCCGCGGATGCGACCAAAGACTGGTCCTGGGTGAAGCCGGGCAAGGTGGCCTGGGACTGGTGGAACGACTGGAACTTGTACGGTGTGGATTTCGAGACCGGTGTCAACAACGAAACCTATAAGTATTATATAGATTTCGCCGCCTCCAAAGGCATCGAATACGTTATCCTGGACGAGGGTTGGTCTGTGAAAGGGAAGAGCCTCATGGACATTGTGCCGGAAATCGACCTGCAGCAGCTGTGCGACTATGCCAAGGATAAGGGAGTAGGCCTGATTCTCTGGGCCGGCTGCTGGCCTTTTAACCAGGATATGGAGGCTGTTTGCGAGAAATACTCCAAGATGGGGATCAAGGGCTGGAAGATAGACTTCATGGACTACGACGACCAGCTCATGGTCCAGTTCTACCGCAGGGCGGCCGAAACCGCTGCCAAATACGGCATGATGTGCGATTTCCACGGCGCCTACAAGCCCACGGGACTCAACCGCACCTATCCCAATATCATCAACTATGAGGGCGTCTATGGCCTGGAGAACATGAAGTGGGCCCCGCAGATGGTAGACCAGGTGACCTACGACGTGACCATTCCTTTCGTCCGCCTGGTGGCCGGTCCGGCCGATTACACCCAGGGTGCCATGCGCAACGCTACGCGCGGCAATTATCGGCCCGTGAACAATGAACCCATGTCGCAGGGAACCCGCTGCCACCAGCTGGCGGAGTACCTGGTTTTCGACGCCCCGCTCACCATGCTCTGCGATTCTCCGTCCAACTACCTGCAGGAGGCCGAGTGCACGGATTTCATCGCTTCCGTGCCTACGGTCTGGGATGAAACCATTGCCCTGGACGGCAAGATAGGGGAGTACGTGGTCATGGCCCGCCGCAGCGGTGACAAGTGGTATGTTGGCGCCCTCAATGGCTGGAATGCACGGGATCTGGAGATAGACCTGGGTTTCCTGCCGGAAAAAGCCCGCAAGGCTGTCGCTTTCCAGGACGGTGTGAACGCGCACCGCGCCGCCCGCGACTACAAGAAGGTGGAAGTTTCCCTGGAAGGGAGAAAACTCAAGGTGCACCTGGCCCCGGGAGGAGGATATGTCCTGGTGAGCGAATAAGCCCTATTTCTGCATCATCTTCCGGTGATAGTTGAGCGCAAGACCGCCGGCAGAGGTTTCCTTGTACAGTGAAGGGAGATCTTTGCCGGTTTGTTTCATCACTTCCACCACGTGGTCGAAGGAGATCCGGTGTTTGCCGTCGGAGAAGGAGGCGTAAATGTCCGAGTCCAGGGCGCGGGTGGCCGCGAAGGCGTTCCGCTCGATGCAGGGAATCTGGACCAGGCCGCAGATAGGGTCGCAGGTCATGCCCAGGTGGTGCTCCAGGCCGATTTCGGCCGCATATTCAATCTGGTAAGGGCTTCCGCCAAAGAGCTGGCAGGCCGCGGCCGATGCCATGGCGCAGGCTACGCCCACTTCTCCCTGGCAGCCGACTTCGGCCCCGGAGATGGAGGCGTTCTGCT
>CAMHST010000063.1 GCA_946187865.1 uncultured Bacteroidales bacterium | reverse complement strand
GGCCCCGGCGGCGACGTGAACTCTTATGCCATGATGCAGTCGCTGGCGGGACAAAACCACCTGCTGGAGGAGCTTCACGCCGCTCCCCGATACATCCAGGACGGAGAATGGGCTGAATTGGAACGCGTGCTCCGTAATTCCTTCAATCTTACCTTCGAATCCCTCCAATCAGCATACCCGGGTCTTACAAAAGGCGACATCCGTACATACATCCTTTCCCACTTGCAGTTCTCCGTATCCGAGCAGGCCGTCCTCCTGGGCATCTCTCCCGCCTCCGTCACCAAAGCCCGCCAGCGGCTCAAAGCTAAAATGCGGACGTAAGGAATACTCTTCTCCCATTGTCCCTTTCCCCGACAAAGGCACAGGACTTCTTTCCCCGGAAAAAAATACTTAAATTTGTGACTTCAAACAGATTGTGCCGCCATGTCCCTCTTGATTGCCATAATAGACCTTGCCGAGCAACTGACGCACCTGCCTGACCTTGGTGCCTGGGGCTTATGGGGCCTGTTCATCGGAACTTTCCTGGCTGCGACGGTGGTCCCTTTCAGTGCCGATGTCCTGTACATTACGGCGCTCCAGATGACATCCAATCCCTGGGCCTGCCTGGCGGTGGCCGTTGCAGGGAACTGGCTGGGCAACCTCACTACCTTCGGCATTGGCTGGATCGGCCGATGGGATTGGATAGAGAAACTCTTCAAGGTAAACCGCGAAAAACTGGAAAAGCAGAAAGTCTATATAGACAAATACGGCATCTGGCTGGGCTTGGTCAGCTGGATCCCTGTAGTGGGAGACGTTTTCTCCATCGCACTGGGGTTCTATAAGACCAATCCCTGGCTTGCCGCCCTCCTCTTCCTGATCGGAAGAACGCTCCGCTTCCTTGTGTGGACCCTTCTGCTGGGCGTGAATTAGCCTGGTCTTGGGCGGTTACGGCTAAGGACGACTTCGCCTATTTTTCAGCGGCCGTCAAAAAATAATTGCATTATTCCCTCAAAAAAGCTATTTTTGTAACCCGTATTCAAACATCTTTTTATGAAATACGGGTTCGACAACGCTAAGTATCTGAAAATCCAGTCAGAACACATCAAACAGCGCATCGCCACCTTCGGCGACAAACTTTACATGGAATTTGGCGGCAAGCTTTTCGACGATTACCACGCCAGTCGTGTTCTGCCCGGGTTTGAACCCGACAGCAAGCTTAAAATGCTCATGCAAATGAAGGACGATGCAGAGATTATCATCGTCATCAGCGCCGTGGATATAGAGAAGAACAAAGTCCGCAGCGACCTGGGCATCACATACGACATGGACGTACTCCGTCTGAGGGACGAGTTTATGGACCGCGGGCTCAGCGTGAACAGCGTTGTCATTACCCATTACAACGGACAGTCCAGTGCCGCAGCCTACCGCAAGCGTCTGGAGGCTATGAAAATCAAGGTGTATTACCACCACACCATCGAGGGCTATCCCCACAACGTGGCCTTGATCGACTCGGACGAAGGTTTTGGCAAGAACGACTATGTCAAGACCACAAAGCCGCTGGTGGTGGTGACGGCCCCCGGCCCCGGCAGCGGAAAGATGGCCGTGTGCCTGAGCCAGTTGTACCAGGAGAACAAGCGCGGCATCAAGGCCGGATATGCCAAATTCGAGACCTTCCCGGTCTGGAACCTGCCCCTCACCCATCCGGTGAACGTGGCCTATGAGGCCGCCACGGCAGACCTGGACGACGTGAACATGATCGACCCCTTCCACCTGGACGCTTACGGGGAGACAGCCGTGAACTACAACCGGGACGTGGAGATTTTCCCGGTGATGAACGCCCTCTTCGACGACATCTACGGGAGTTCCCCGTACAAGTCCCCCACCGACATGGGCGTGAACATGATCGGCTACTGCATCAGCGACGACGAAGTCTGCTGCGAAGCCTCCCGGCAGGAAGTCATCCGCAGGTATTATACCGCCCTGTGCAACTTTGCCGACGGAAAAGCCACCGAGGCGGAGGTGAACAAGATTGCGCTGGTGATGAAACGCGCCAAGATTTCCACGGCCGACCGCAAAACTACCGTGGCGGCCAAGGAACGCCTGGAGCAGTGCGAGGTAGCCACCGCTGCCATCGAACTGGAAGACGGAACCATCCTTACCGCCGGAACCAGCTCCCTGCTGGGCCCCAGCGCGGCGCTGCTGCTCAATGCCCTCAAGCACCTGGCCGGGATCGCCCACAATGTGAAACTGATCCCACAGCAGATGATCGCCCCTATCCAGAAAACCAAGGTCACATATCTGCACGGCCACAATCCCCGCCTGCACACCGACGAGGTGCTGGTGGCCATCTCCATGATGAGTCTCATAGACGAGAACTGCAAACTGGCGCTGGAGCAGCTTCCGAACCTGTATGGAGCACAAGTCCACTCCACTGTCATGCTCAGTGAAGTGGACCGTAAAACGCTGAAAAAGCTGGGAATCGGCCTCACCTGCGACCCTGTCCGGAAAATCAAGATCCGTCCGCGGGTAGAGGAAGAGTTGTAGTCCCTACTGCATCTGGCGCAGGCGGACGTCTATGCCGGGAAGGGCGGCGGGAAGGCCGCTCAGGTCTGTCTGGCTGAAATGATACGGAATCAGGATCCGGGGCTTGATCACTTTGGCCGCCGCGATGCACTGCTCCACCGTCATGGTGTAGGGCTGGTTCACCGGCAGGAATGCGATGTCTATATCTTTAAGCGCAGCCATCTCCGGAACGTCTTCCGTGTCTCCCGCGATGTAGATGCGGAGCCCGTCAAACGTTACTACATAGCCGTTTCCGTTGCCCTTGGGGTGGAACATCTCCCGCCCGGGCGTGGTGTTGTAGGCCGGAACGGCTTCCAGGAGGATGCCGCCCGGAAGTTCACGGCGCTGTCCGTTCCCGATGGCTTCTCCCTTGCCGATCTGGGCGCGGCTTTTCTCGTTGAGCAGCAGCAAGGTTTCCGCGCCGCTGAGCTGCTCGATGGCTTTCGCATCCAGATGGTCGCCGTGCTCGTGGGTGACCAGGATGGCGTCTGCCTTGGGGAACTCGGCGGTGAAGTCCGTGGGTTTGCTTAATCCCGTGACCGGGTCGAACTGGTACGACCGGCCCTGGAAGCGGATCTCCACGGAGCCATGCTTGATCAGGGTGATTTCCAGCAGTTTCCCGCTCTTCGTGGCGAAGCGTTCCACTTCGTATTTGGTCACTTCCCTGCCCTCTTTGGTCCAGGCCTCATATCCGCCCAGCATGTTGTAAACCTTGAATCCCGCTTCCTTGAGCTGGCGGGCTGCGTCGGCGCTGCGCCGGCCGCTCCGGCAATAGACATACACGGGCTCGGCGGTGTCGAAGGCCTGCTGGACCTGGGAGACAAAGTCCTGGGCGAAGTAGTCCATATTCACGGCCCCGCGAAGGTGCCCTTCGGCGAATTCGTCTGCCGTACGCACATCTACCAGGCGGATGACGGGGGTAGATTCCATGGCACCGGCGAAGGCGGCGGTGGCCATGTCGCCGTCCTGGGCGCGGCAACAAAGCAGTCCAAACAGGGAAAAGGCCATGACAGTGAGAGATAATTTGTTCATATTCGTTTGTTACTTGGTTTGTTGCGGTGTGTCTGCGAGGCTGTAGCAGCAGTCTTTGAGGAACTTGCCCAACTTCTTGTCTTCCATTTTGGCCATGCGCTCCGCCGGGATGGGCTTGCCGATCCGCACCGCGATGTGCATGCCTTTTTTGTTCAGCATCTCGTGCGGCAGCCGGATTGTCCTGAGCCTGGGGTGGATCCGTCCCAGCCAGTGGAAGGTTTTGGAGTTCGTGCCCGAAAAGTAGATGGGGATGACCGGGAATCCGGACCGGCGGATCAGTTTCATCATATTGTCGGCCCAGGGCTTGTCTTCGATGACGCGTTTCCCTTCGCTGTCCGTCTGCCAGGTGGAAACCTGCCCGGAGGGAAACAGACCCAGCGGGTTGCCGTCGTGGATATGGCCCAGTGCCGCACGGATGCCGGACACAGTCCGGGTGTCTCCGCTGCTGAGGTTGTTCACCGGGATGAAATTCGTTTTCAGGCTGGGAATCAGGGCCAGCAAAAAGGTGGTGAGAATCTTGTAGTCCGGCCTTCTGCTTCCCACGATGTCCAGCAGGATCATGCCGTCTATGCTGCCGATGGGATGGTTGGAAACGGTGATGAAACCGCCCTCTGCGGGAATATAGTCCAGCTGTTCCGGGGGAACATCGTAAGTGACGCCGAGCTCTTTGACGATGCTTCTGGCAAAGTCAGGCCCTTTCAGGTCGTAGAATTGCGCGTTCAGTTTGTTGATCTTGTCCAGCTCCAGCAGCTTGTACAGCAAGCCGGAGACCCACTTCCCGATTGTCCCTTTCAGGCGCAGCTGTTTTTGCAAGCCTTCCCGGTCCAGTATATACTTATCGTTCATTTTACTTGATTTATCTTTGTAAAGATAAGTATTTTTTCTGAATCGGGAAGGCTGGCCGCGCTTTATTTGGAGCGCAGGGACAGGGCGAATCCGCCGGAGCGGGCCATCCGGATGGTCAGGCTGTCGGTCGCACTCAGTTCCATGCGGGTGATCTCGTAGGCCTGCGGATTGGTCTCAAAGTCGGCATCCGGGGCGTCGGTGTACAGGATTGCATCATAGATAACCCCGCTTTGGAGGAAATCCAGCTTTACCGTCACTTCCCTGGCGTTTTCGTCCGTGATACCGCCTACGTACCATACGTCGTGGGGCTTGGCTTTGGCCAAATCCTTGGCTGTAGCGCCCTCCGGAAGGGCATACACATACTTGGCGGCATTGGTTACGCCGTCCTTCCTGGCATCGGGAAGCGTGGCTGTGCTTTCAGCCGCGGCATTCAGGCTGGACAGTTTGGGATGACGGGCCGTGACGATGTATGCTCCCGGTTCGGCCTCCAGATACAAAGTCTTGTCCCAGTCCACCGCGACATCCTTGATGAACTGGAAGGCGTCCATGAAGCGGGCGTAGTTTTCCGGCAGGTCGGCCGCCATCTGGAGCGGACTGTAGAAAGTAACGTAAAGGCCCAGCTGGTTGGCGATGGTGTGGCGCATCTTTCCGGTTTCCCCGGGTGCGGTAATGGACATGTCCTGCTCGAAAATACCGGGCGTGTAGTCCATCGGACCGCCCTGGAGACGGGTGAATGGCAGGATGGTGGTGTGGCCGGGATTGATGTCGGCACGGAATTCCGTACCCATCGCACTCTCGTTGCCGATCATGTTGGGCCAGGTGCGGCAGAGACCCGTGGGACGCACCGCCTCGTGGGCGTTCACCATGATATGGTGCCGGGCGGCTTCCACGATGGCGTAGTGGTAGTGGTTGATGATGGGCTGGCTGTAGTGGTGCTCGCCGTACGGGATGATGTCTCCCACGTAACCGCTCTTGACCGCATTGTAGCCGTACTGGTTCATCAGCTTGTAGGCCGACTCCATGTGCCGCTCGTAATTGAGCGTGGAAGAGGAAGTTTCGTGATGCATGACCAGGCGGATGCCCTTTTGGTGCGCATACGCATTCAGGCCCGGCAGGTCGAAGTCCGGATACGGGGTCACAAAATCAAAGACATAGTCTTTCTGGCAGCCGAACCAGTCTTCCCAGCCTTCGTTCCAACCCTCTATCAGCAGGGCGTCGAAGCCGTTGTCGGCCGCAAAGTCGATGTACCGACGCACATTCTCGTTGTTGGCGCCATGGCGGCCGTGGGGCTTGGCTTTGCTGTAGTCGGTTACGCCCAGCTGCACGGAGGGGAAGTCGGACGTGTAGGACCACTGGCTCTTGCCGGTAATCATCTCCCACCACACGCCCATGTACTTCACGGGGTGGATCCAGCTGACGTCCTCCAGGGCGCAGGGATCGTTCAGGTTCAGGATCAGGCGGGAGGCAAGCACGTCGGTGGCCTTTTCACACACCATCACCGTGCGCCAGGGGCTCTGGCAGGGGGCTTGCAGGCGGCCTTTCACCCCCTGTGCGTCCGGGGTGAGCAGCGTCCGGAAAGTCATCGTCCTGTCGTCCAGCTCCAGGTTGGCGGTGGGGTAATCCAGCACCTGCGCCTCATGGATGTTCACGTACAGGCCCTCGGCGGTCTTCATCTGCAGGGCGGTCTGCACCGACATGGCCGATGCAACCGTCTGCGAGGCATTGTACGGCCTGGGATTGGCGTTCAGGCTGCGGATGTCCGAGAGTTTGGACTCCGTGTAGTTGTACTCCTGCGTGTCGAAGTCGCCGGGCAGCCACCAGGCAGTGTGGTCCCCTGTCAGGGCAAACTCCGTCAGCTCGTCGGCCACTTTGAAATAGGTAAGCTTGTTCTCCTGGGGGAACTCGTAGCGGAAGCCAAGGCCGTCGTCGTACAGGCGGAAGCGGATGTTCATCTTCACCCCGTCTTTGCGGCTCAGTTTCACGAGCAGCTCGTTGTAGTGGTTCCGGATCTGCGCCTCTTCGCCCCAGACCGGTTCCCAGGTCTGGTCAAAGGCCGACTCTTCGGTATCCGTGAGTTCGAATCCGGTCTGCAGGTCGGCCCCGTCCATGAGCCGGTAGCCCAGGCGGGAGGGTTTGATCACCTGCTTTCCGTCAAAGTCCAGCTCATAGACGGGAATGCCTTCCGCCGTGAGGCCGATACGGGCTTCCATCCGTCCGTCGGGGCTCTGGATGGCGGTATTCATCGCTGCCTGCGGCGCGTTAGTGCCTTCGCTGCAGCCTGCCAGGAGGATACCCACTGAGGTAATGATGCTTAATTTGTTCATCTTCAATTGTTTATGTGAAAACCCTGCTGTAAAAGTGCAGCAGGGTTTTCTGTGAATTACTTGATTGTCTGTTGGTTACGTGAAAACTCCACAATGAGGGCAGTCTTGGGCAGGACGGAAAAGCCGTCCTGAAGGGTTACGGGCTCGCCGGAGAGAACGTCCGTCCCCTGCACCGGGCCCGGGACAAACTCCCGGTAGTGGTTCCAGTCCAGGGTGCGGGGCTCGGCCGTGTTGTTGATGTACACGAACACGGCGTCGGTATCCGTATAGCGGAAGAAGGCGTAGGTGTTGTCGGTGATATTCACGGAACCCTCGTTCTTCCGGGACAGGAAATGGAGCGTTTTTCCTTCCTGCACGGCCTTGCAGCCTTTCCGCCAGCGGAAGAGCGTGCGCGTGTAGTCGTGCATTTCCGCAGCCGTGGCGTACATCTCAGAGGCCGATGCACGGCCCTGTGCGGTAAAGAGATTGTCGGCATCCCCTTCCCAGCCGCCGGGGAAGTCGATGCGCTTGGCGCCGTCATGGCTGGGGACATCCTTCCGCTCCAGGAACATCATTTCGTCGCCATAGTATAGCTGCGGGATGCCCCTCAGGGTGGCCAGAAGGGCGATGGCGAGTTTCATCCGGGCCGGATCCTGCTGCAGCACGTCTCCCGTGCGGGCATGGTCGTGGTTGGCGAAGAAAGTCATCATGTGGGAGAGGTCCTGATAGGCGAAATCCTGTGCCAGTACCGTGTAGATGCGGGTCATGCCCTCGTCCCAGTTCACCTGGTCCTCGTTCAGGGCGCGCAGCATGGCCTGCTGCAGCGGGAAGTCCATGATGGACGGCAGGTTGGAATTGAAACCGTTCCGGTTGGGATTGTCTTTCTGCCAGTAGGCCACCTGCGGGATGTTCATGTCCCAGCACTCCCCTACGATATTCATGCCCGGATATTCGTCGGTCACGGCCTTGCACCAGGCCGACATCGGCTCCGGCTCGTTGTAAGGATAAGTGTCCACGCGCAGCCCGTCCAGACCGGCATACTCGATCCACCAGATGGCCCACTGCTGGAAGTACTTGAGCACAAACGGATTGTCCAGGTTCATATCCGGCATGCTGGGCACGAACCAGCCGCTTTCCTGACGCTCCCGGTCCCGCACGGAGGCATGCGGGTCCATGTACACGGAGAACAGGGCGTTCATCTGCATGTAGGGCTCGTTCACATGGTACCAGTCCTTGAAGGGCGGGTTCTCCATCCACCAGTGTGCGGTGCCGCAGTGGTTGGTCACAATGTCCATGATCACTTTCAGACCCTTCTCATGCGCCTTGTTCACAAAAGTCTTGTAGTGCTCGTTGTCGCCAAACCGCGGATCTATGTGGTAATAGTCCGCGCAGGCATAGCCGTGGTAGCTTTCCCGGGGCTGGTTGTCCAGCAGCAGCGGGGTGCACCAGATGGCCGTGGCGCCCAGGTCCGCGATGTAATCCAGGTGGTCGATCATCCCCTGGATGTCGCCGCCGTGGCGGGCCACCGCATCTTTCCGGTCCACCTTGTCCGGTGTGGCGGGCACCGCCCAGGGACGGGCGGAACCGTCGAAGTACTCGCCTCCCTGCCAGGCCTCGTCATTGTCATTGAAGGCCGACGCAAAGCGGTCCGGCATAATGAGATAGATAAGGTCAGCTGTAGTAAAGCTTTGCCTACTGGCACTCCCCTTCTCCCGCTCGCGGATGATGTAGGGATATTTGAAAGACTTCCCTTCCTTGGTGAACACCAGGTAATAGGTATCCGCAGGGGCTTGGGCCGGCACTTCCACGTCCACGAACAGGAAATCGGGGTTGTCGGCCTTGTGGACTTCCTTCACCTTGAGCCCGCCTCCGGGGATGGAGACTTCGCAGGAAGAGATGCCCGGCCCTTGGACCATGAGCTGCAGGTCCGTCTTCATGCCCGTCCACCAGCTCAGCGGTTCCACGCGGGTTATTTCCGTTGTCGCCTCCTCCACATCGGCAGGATTCAGGGCTTTGGGTGCCGAGCAGGCGGCAAGCGCGACAGCTGTCATCAGAAAAAACTTTTTCATTTGTTGATTTTGGTTAATACCATGTACTCGCCCGGGGCCAGCGTAATTTTGTACGGAGTCTTGAATGTTTCGCCGGTGAATACATTCCTGTATTCCCCGGGCAGATTGAGTGTCATGGTTACGGGTTCCGACTGCAGGTTCAGGAAAGGCTGGGCTACCGCGTCGCCGGCGGGGCGGTTGTCATTGCCTTCGGCTGCAACCGCTACAGGCTCCTGCGTTACCGGCGTGCCGAAGCTCGCCAGCACAATCACCATATTGTCCTTGACCTGGCGGTCAAAGGCCACCCAGCCATCGGGAGCCTCCCACCAGTTGATTTCACCGCCTCTTTCCCCTGCCGCCAGGGCCGGGTTGTCGTGCTTGAGATCCACCAGCGTTTTCCAGAATGTGGTGTACTTATTTGCGCTCCAGTCCGTAATGGGGTCTTTCTCAAAGAATTCCAGCCTACGTGACAGGCCGATCTCCTGACCCGTGTAGATGAGCGGCTGGGAGCCGGGAAGGGTGAAGCAGAGCACGGCGCAGGCATCGGCCGCGGCGCCTTCGCGCTCGAATTCAGTTCCGCTCCAGGAGTTTTCGTCGTGGTTGGAGGTGAAGGTGAGGCGGAAAGCTTCCTTGGGGAAGCGCTCGGCGTCCCGTGCCACGTAGTCCTTCAGGTCCTGGACAGTCTTGCTGCCCTGGGCCAGGCTGTTCAGCAGATGATGCAGTTCCCAGGCATAGTTGGCGTCGAAGGTCTCCAGCGGGTCTGCCAGGTTCTCACGCTCGGCCTCGGCCAGCAGGTAAATCTCCGGATAGTCGGCATTCATCTTGGGCAGGATGCCTTTCCAGAAGTCGGCGGGAACCTCCCCTGCCGCATCGCAGCGGAAGCCGTCCACGCCCTTTTCCAGCCAGAAGCGCATGGCGTCGTCCTGGG
>CAMHST010000062.1 GCA_946187865.1 uncultured Bacteroidales bacterium | reverse complement strand
ATTTAATTATACAAAGAAAGACAAGGAACTGTTTGATTCAGATGACGGAGACCTTCTCAGGGAACATATGCATTTATTTGATTGGTATATTGATCCCAACAAGTCTCGGTATGCACTTGTCGACCCTACCCCTTTTAACCTGGACCATACATATTTACAGGACAAACTCCTTCTCAAATGGAATATTACGCCGACAATTTACAATGCTCTCCGCTATACCGTAGTGACAGAAGACGGTTTGGAATATGACGCCGGGTCGAATTTATCGGTGAAAATACCTTATTTGGACAGGAAAGATTATAAATGGAGAGTGAGGGCAGACCTCTATGTCTTAGATGAGAAGATCGATTCGTATAACAGCGAAATGGACGCATTCTCTATGGATGTCGTTCCATACTTCTCTGTAACTACTGGAACCCCCACTGATACGGATTTATATGAAGCAAACATACCGGTATCTTATGATACCAATATGGACTTGCATTTATTTGAAGGGGGAATAATCTACTCAACTACCAACCCCGATCCCATCATGGGGATGCCCTCGTGTGTAAAAGTCAGTGCCAAGAGTGTGAATTCCAATCCATTCACAGTCAATGTTAACTCGCTCGAAATGGACACCAAGTATTATGCCCGTGGATATATTGTAACGGGAAATAGTCCTTACGCACCGTCGAGTGAACTAGTTACTTACCTCGGGAACGTAATAGAATTCAAGACACCGGCGCCAGAGATTACCCCCGTCGATTCAGGGCTGTCTTTTGCCGATTCCGGCCATATTCCCATTACATCCTATCAGTTCGGCGAAGTTGCCAAGGGAACATCCCAAACAGAAGTACTTCTTCTTCAGAATCTTACCCATGAGACACATACTGTTCACATAAAGTCTGTTCCATCGGGATTCAAAGCGGAACTGCAAGGTGATTTGCTCTATCCCAGCACCTCGCTTTCTCTTGTCATAACTTTCACCCCTTCTGAAGTAGGGAATTACTCCGGTAACATTGTCTTCGATTTAGGTGCGTATTACAACCCGATTGTTTTGCCCATCAGCGGTATAGGGATTGAGCCTCCGGATCAAACGGTCCCGGTCACGGGCGTTACCCTGGACAAGCAGGAACTCACCCTCACCGTCGGGGATAAATATACGCTGCAGGCCTCCATAAAGCCTGCCAACGCCACCAATAAAGACGTTACCTGGAAGAGCCTGGATACGACGGTAGCCACCGTGTCAAACGGTGTAGTTACGGCCATCAAGCCTGGCCAGGCCAACATTGTGGTTACCACAGTGGACGGCTCGCATACAGCCCTGTGCCGGGTGACGGTACGTTCAGTCAACGGCGGCCATGAAGGGACCGTGGAAGAAGATTGGGGAAACAACTAAAGAGGAGGAACAGCCATGAGAAAAATATACTTTATCGCAGCCCTTTTGATCTTTGCCCTTTCCTGCGACAAGGCCGATGAACCGGACTACGGCGGCCCTATGCTTACCTTCCGCGCCATGGGCGGGGACGAGGCCGAAACCCGTACGGCCCTCCGCCAGAACGGCGGAGTGGTATGGTCTCCTTCCGACGAAATCATGATCTACTACGGCACCCAGTCCGGCAAGTTCACTTCCACGAATACCTCGGAGACGTCCACGGCCGAGTTCAAAGGAAGACTGGGGGCTTTGAATATGGACGGCAATGAGTCTTTCCTGGGTGTGTATCCCTACTGCGCGGCCCGTTCCAATGACGTAAACGCGGCCGGTGACGGATTCAGCGCCTACCTCCCCTACCAGCAGACGGCCGTGGAGGGCGGTTTTGCCGACGACCTGTTCCTCAGTGCCGCACGGAGCCTGAACTTCGACCTGTACTTCTACAACCTCTGCGGCGGCATCAAGTTCTCCGTAGCCGTTCCCGGCATTGTCAGGATTGCTTTCACCGCCAACGGGAAAGAGACACTTGCCGGTACCGGCTATTATGACTTCCCGCTCGGGAGCGTCCCTTCTTTCTCCCATACCGGCAGTGACGCCCGGGACCATGTGGTTGTTTCCGCCCCGGACGGCGGAACCTTCAAGCCCGGAGCCTGGTATTATATGGTCATGTTCCCCCGCAAACTTAGCCAGGGCTACACGATCGACCTATATAACGCCACCAACCTGGCAGGGACCATTACTTCCACTAAAGAGGTTACTGTAAAACGCGCCACCTGGGGCATCCTGAAAGACCTTGACCCTGCCGACAATAACTATGTTCCCTTGGAGGCGGTAGACCTGGGACTCTCTGTTCCGTGGGCCAATATAAACCTGGGCGCCAAGACTTTGAACGACTACGGAGAGTATTATTCCTGGGGTGAAACAACGCCTTCCAAGGGAACTTATACTTGGAGCAATTACAAGTGGGGCAACCCGTCCAAGGGATTCTCCAAATACACGCCAAGCGGAAAAACCGTTCTGGATCCGGAAGACGACGCCGCAACCCAGAAACTGGGCGGCAAGTGGAGAATGGCCACCATCGACGAATTCAAGGAGCTTTACCAAAAATGCCAATGGGAAAAGACCACGATCGACGGTGTGGTCTGTTACAAAGTGATCGGCCCCAATGGCAATTATATCTATCTGCCGGCATTCCCGGGCTATTACGACGGCGGTATCACCGAGCGCGGTGTCAATGGCTACTACTGGTCCTCTACCTTACTGGTCTCGGAATATGACTGGGCGCAAAACCTGTGGTTCAAAAACGGCATTTCCATTTCCAAGGGGCAACGTTATTTCGGTGAGGTCATTCGTCCCGTCTATGCAGACAGGAGCAATCAAGGGGCCGAACTGCATTCCACCCCCAACGCCCTGGACTTTGGTATCGTCAATGTGGGAAGCTCTGTGTCAAAGAGTTTCCAGGTAACCAATTCGGGAACTTCCGGCACCCAGATGGACATGATTATCCCTGAAGGATTCAGTGTGACACCTGCCCCCCAGGGGTATATCAATGCCGGAGGAACCAAAACCTTCACCGTCACGTTCACACCTGCAGAAGCCAAAGACTATTCCGACTACATCCACGTTACCTTTGACGGAGGCGTCGCTTTCGTCACCCTGACCGCTGCAGGAGAAGGTTCGTCCGCTTACCAGCCCAAGGCTGTGAATCTGGGATTATCTGTTCAGTGGGCCAGTCATAACGTGGGAGCAACCAAACCGGAGGAATACGGAGATTACTTTGCCTGGGGCGAAACTACGACGTACTACAGCAGTCTGAATCCCTTCGTATGGAAAAACGGTAAAACGGGATACAATTGGGAATCCTACAAGTTTAATCCCAGTGGCGACGGAACCACTTTCACCAGATATAACGGAAGCGACTATAAAACGCTTCTACGTGAAGACGATGCTGCTGCGGCCGCTTATGGCAGCAAATGGCGTATGCCCACAGCGGCCGAGTGGGAGGAACTGATGAATAACTGCACATGGGAGTGGAAAACCACTGACGACGGTTATGCCAGCAACGGCTATGTTATCACTAGCAACATCGCCGGTTATCAAGGTAACAGTATCTTCATTCCCGCTACCGGCTTCCTCAATAACGATGGAACATTTTCCGCCTCTGGTTTTTCCAGTGTTTACTGGTCTTCCAGCCTAAGCAACCGATCCGATGCTGCACGTCGCATATGGATTGGCTCAAACGCTATCGAAATGGATTACCTGAGCTACCGATACATTGCCCAATCCATTCGGGCGGTTTACGCCCCATAGGTTCCTAGTCACCTACTGGGCCGCACTTTTACTATCACGGCCATAATGGGAGAGGTGAAACCGGAGGGGCATGCAGATAGTTTGGGAGAGGTTGGCCGATCGTTTGGGAGAGGTGTGGCAACAATTTGGGAGAGGTGTGGCAACAATTTGGGAGAGGTGCGATTTTTGGGTTGACACCTCTCCCAGTGAAAATGCTTTGCAGCGCTATCTGAGGCCGATATGGTGGGAGAGGTCCCCAGCAATAAAATGCACCTCTCCCAAAAAACACCGAGACCTCTCCCAGAAATGCCGACCACCTCTCCCAAAAATACATTTACCCCAATGTTACACATACTGAGGAGCTGGTCAAGTTACGAAATTTTCTGGTAGCGCTTACTTGACCCATACAGATTATCGTTATCAGAGAGCCCTACAGCAGGGCGTTATCAGAGCGCCCTACAGCAGGGCGTTATCAGAGAGCTACAACAGGGCGGTGTCAGAGAGCCTTATAGCAGGGCGGTGTCAGAGAGCCTTACAGCAGGGCGGTGTCAGAGAGCCTTACAGCAGGGCGGTGTCAGAGCGCCCTACAACAGGGCGTTATCAGAGAGCCCTACAACAGGGCGGTGACGGTTTCGTAATAGCGCTTGGAGACGGGGACGGGAGCGATTCCGTCCTGGTCCAGCTGTGCCAGGGCGAAGCCGTTGGCGTCTTTTTTCACGAGCTCCACATGGGCTGCATTCACAAAGTAGGAGCGGTGGCAGCGGATGAGCCCGTGGCGGGCGAGCATCTCTTCCAGGGCGCGCATGGAGGAGCGCAAGGTGAAATCCTTCACGCGGCCGTTGTCCAAATGGACGATATGCACGTAGTTTTCCTCTGCCTGGATAAAGAGCACCGCTTCTGACGAAACGATGAGTTTCAGGCGTTTCTGGTCGTCGTAGAAGCGGATGAGGGTTTTCTCGTCCACGGCGGGGGCCGACGCGCGCTTGGAGTAGATGTACAGCTGGACAGCCATGGAAATGATGGCGTAAGGGAAAACCAGTATACCGGCAAGATACAGGAAGCAGCGGGTGAGCACATACAGGTAAGGATAGCTGCTTGCCCAGCCAATCCCCAGCAGGATAGAGAACATAAAGGCGGCGAACACCACTTCTCCCACGCACCAGAGGATGTACAGCGACCAGTTAAGGTCTATGATGTGCCGCAGGATGAACAGCAGCATCCGGGACAGACTGACAACCCCCAGCAGGATCAGGGATGTGACAATGAGGTTAAGCGTGAAGCGATCCCGGCCCACCGAAAGGAAGTCCGAAATGTGGAAAGGATTGTAGGCGAGCACGAAAAGGAAGTAAAACACCGGGAGAACAACAAAGAACAGGCAGTTCACCGGCATGTTGTAAAAAGTCCTGGAAATGGTCTTCATCGGTCACAATTCTAATGGGACAAGCCTTGTTAATGTTGGGACAAATATACAAATAATTCTTTATTCGTCCCAAAAATCGCATTTTTGTCACAAAATAGGTGTTTTTGTCACTTTATGCTCGTCCCTGTGACATTTCTTTCCCCATCTTTTGCGGGCAGCCTACCTTTGCAGCAGTTAAACCCCAAAAAAGAATCCAGTTATGAAACCCATCATTCCCGTTTTCTTTTCCGTGAACGATGCCTATGCGCCGTTCTTGTCGGTTGCTATCCGTTCCATCAAAGAAAACGCCTCCAAACGTTATAATTACTGTATCCACGTGCTCACGGATGACATCTCGGCCGCCAACCGGGAGAAATTGTCCCGCTTCGCCGACGAAGACTTCCGCATCGAGTTTTATCCCCTCACGGACTGCCTGCGGGCCATTCCCGGCATCTCCAGGCTGGAGAATCACCGCTTTGGCGCCTTCGCCTCGCTGACCATTTACTTCAGGCTCTTCATTCCCGCACTGTTCCCCCAGTACGACAAAGGCATCTATCTGGATGCCGACATCGTTGTCCCCGGGGACATTTCCCGCCTGTGGGAAGAGCCCCTGGGCCGCAACCTGATCGGTGCCTGCGCCGACTATTCCATCCAGCATATCGCCCCTTTCATGCGCTATATAGACGAGTATGTGGGGGTTGACCACCGTAACTATGTAAACTCCGGCGTGCTCCTGATGAATATGAAGCGCCTTCGCGAGGTAGACCTGTCCGGCTGCTTCATCCGCTGGATGGACAGCTACGGCCTGGACTGCGTGGCCCCGGACCAGGACTACCTGAACGCCCTGTGCTGGAAGTGCATCCACTATCTGGACCCCAAGTGGGACGCCATGCCTTCCGAGCGGATTTCCTTCCTGGAAGACCCGCAGATCATCCATTTTAACCTGGACGCCAAACCCTGGCTCAACGAGAGTGTCCCCTACGACGACGTATTCTGGAAATACGCCCGCCGAAGCGGCTATTATGCCCAGATCCGCCGCATCCAGTCCGCCTTCCTCAAAGATACGGAAGCTGTCGAGCGCTACCACAAAGGCATCGAAGGCCTGGTGAAGATGGCCGTTGAGTTGACATCGGCCCCGGTGTCTTTCCGCAGCATTATCTCCTCCCGCCAGGAACTGAGGTTATGCTCCTAGTCACGCCCGGCCGCCCAAAGGCCATCTGCAATATCCGCCGTGCGGCCCTGGAGGGCCGTTTCAACGACAAAACCGAGACCGGAGACCCGGTGTGGGAGGCCGATGCCCTCAAAGAGAACATCCTGGATTATGTAGCCCGGATGAACTCGCCGCTTTCCCGGATGAAGACCCTGGCGGCCCGCGCCATTGTCGATAGCTGGATCAACCGGTGGAGCAAGGGCGTGGACCAGATCGTGGGCCTGGAGAAACTCGCGGCCATCCAAGGCCCCGCCTTTCTCACCAGCAACCACTTCAACCCGTTCGACAGCGGGGTGATCCGCACCCTGACCCGGAAGGCCGGCCGTGGGCGCCTGCGCACGGTGAGCCAGGGAACAAACTTTGTAATGCCGGGGCTCAACGGATTCATCCTCAGGTATCTGGATGTGATTCCTCTGATTCCGGAGCCCTCCTACATGAACGGCGCCTTCCGCACCCTCATGCAGGAGAACCTGGACCGCGGCCGGTTCATCCTCATCTATCCGGAGCAGGAGATGTGGTTCAACTACCGCAAGCCCAGGCCCGGGAAGCGCGGCGCCTTCCTCTTCGCCTCCGAATACGGCGTCCCCGTGGTGCCGCTCTTTGCCGAGCTGCAGGAACTCCCGCGGGAGGTGGCACCGGGCTTTCACGACGTGCGCCAGGTGCTCCACGTGCTGGATCCCCTGTATCCGGACCCGGCGAAGAGCCATCGGCAAAACAGCCTGGACCTGTGCCAGGCCGACTATGAAGCCAAGAAAGCCGCATATGAACGCATCTACGGAAAGCCCCTCACCTACGATTTCTCGGTCCATGACATTGCCGGCTGGACGGGAGAGTGAATATATGCCCGATGTTCAAACGGTGGTCCCGATGTTTGGGGCCGCCGTTTTTCTTTGTCCGGACTGAAGAAGTTTTCCGAAAAAATGCTTATATTTGAAAGCTATAATATTACGCCATTAATTATTTTAACAAATAAAACCGAACCAAAATGTCTAAAACCAAAGGAAATGGCAACATGATTGCCATCATCACGATGATTTTCCTCTTTGGAATGATCTCCTTCGTGACCAACCTCGCAGCCCCTGTGGGCAACATCTGGAAGATGCAGCCGGAAATCGCCGGTTCCAACGCCCTGGGCATGATGGGTAACATGATGAACTTCCTGGCCTACCTGTTCATGGGTATCCCCGCCGGGAACATGCTCACCAAGTACGGCTACAAGAAAACCGCCCTCATCGCCATCGCCGTGGGCTTTATCGGCGTATTTGTCCAGTTCCTCTCCGGTGTGGTCTCCGGCTTCCCGATGAACTTCATCACCTATCTGCTGGGCGCCTTCATCTCCGGTTTCTCCGTTTGCATGCTGAACACCGTGGTGAACCCCATGCTCACCCTGCTGGGCGGCGGCGGCAAGAAAGGCAACCAGTACGTTCAGATCGGCGGTACCTTCAACTCCCTGATGGGTACCCTCACCCCGATGCTGGTGGGTGCCATGATCGGCGCCCTGGTGGCCGGCAAGACCGTTATCTCGGATGTGAACCCCGTGCTGTTCATCGCCATGGGCATCTTCGCCGCTGCGTTCATCATCCTTTGCTTCATCAAGATCGAAGACCCTGACCAGGTGGCCGATGCCGCCCACGCGGAGAGCCCCTGGAACTACCGTCACTTCATCTATGGCATCATCGCCATCTTCGTCTATGTGGGCGTAGAGGTAGGTATCCCCGGCACCCTGAACTTCTACCTGGCAGATCCCGACAACCCCGCCGGCATGCTGGATCCTTCCACCGCCGCCGCCATCGCCGGCTTCGTGGCCGGTACCTACTGGCTGCTGATGCTCGTGGGCCGTTTCACCTCCAGCCTCATTTCCGGCAAGGTGTCTTCCAAGACCCAGCTCAGCTGCACCGCAGCCGTCGCCCTTATCCTTGTCATCTGCGCCATCTTCGCCCCAGCCTCCAGCAAGGTGAACATGCCCGCTTTCACCGGCACCGCTTTCCAGATGGTGAACGTGCCGCTGTCGGCCCTGCTGCTGGTGCTGTGCGGCCTGTGCACCTCCGTGATGTGGGGCGCCATCTTCAACCTGGCCGTAGAGGGCCTGGGCAGCGCCACCAACAAGGCTTCCGGCCTGTTCATGACCATGGTCGTGGGCGGCGGTATCCTTCCGCTCCTGCAGAACTTCGTGGCAGACAAGACCACCTACATGACCAGCTACTGGGTCGTGGCCGCCGGCCTGGCCTACATCCTGTTCTTCGCCGTCATCGGCTCCAAAGTCACCAAACGCAATTAATCACATAACATCTTATGGCACAAGACTTAGTAATTGGAATTGACGTAGGCGGACAAACCGCCAAATGCGGCGTGGTGGATGCCCGCGGCAACATCATCGCCCAAACCGTCATCAGCTCCGAGAACACGACCAACGCAGACGAATTCGTGGCCGCCCTGGCGGAAGCCCTTACCCGCATCATTGCGGAAAGTCATGCAGAAGGCCGCATCCGCGGCATCGGCGTGGGCATCCCCAACGGCAACTTCTATACCGGCGTGGTAGAGAACGCCGTCAACCTGATGTGGGCCAAGAGCGGCAACATCCCCTTTGCCAAGATGCTCCAGGAGCAGATGAACGGCATTCCGGTGTCCCTGACCAACGATGCCAACGCCGCCGCCATGGGCGAAATGACCTACGGCGCCGCCCGCGGCATGAAGAATTTCATCATGATCACCCTGGGAACCGGCGTGGGTTCCGGTATCGTCATCAACGGTGAGGTGGTCTATGGCCACGACGGTTTTGCCGGCGAACTTGGCCATACCTGCGCCGTCCGCCACAACGGCCGCGCCTGCAACTGCGGCAAAACCGGCTGCCTGGAAACCTATGCCAGCGCCACCGGCGTGGCCCGCACGGCCCGCGAATGGCTGGAGATGAGCGACGAACCTTCCCCGCTCCGCAGCCTGGACGTCATCAAGTCCAAGAACGTGTACGAGGCCGCCAAAGAGGGTGACAAGCTTTCCCTCCGCGTGTTCGAATATACCGGCCGCATCCTGGGCGAGAAATTCGCCGATTTCATCGAGTTCTCCTCTCCGGAGGCCATCGTCCTGTTCGGCGGTCTGGCCCGTGCCCGCGAATTCCTGGAGAAGCCCATCCTGGACGCCATGAACGAGAACGTCATCCCGCTCTGGCGCAACAAGGTACAGCTCGTATTCTCCTCCCTCAAGGAGTCCGACGCCGCCATTCTGGGCGCATCGGCCCTGGCCTGGGAACTGTAATACTGCCCATACCATTAGACAAAGGGAGGCTGGCCACGATGACCAGCCTCCCTTTCTCAGTACCCACGCAAGCTACTTTTTGAACCGCACGGCGGCTTCCTCCACGGGGAGGGTAGCCCTGTAGTTCTCGATCCAGGCGTCGAAGCCGGCGATGTCTTCCGGGGTGGGAGTAATCTCCACACCGGTAGCGCCGCCGAAGACCACCTCTTCCAGGAAGTCCGGCAACGTGCGGCCGGCAGCGTTGTTCACCACGTAGGAAGCCAGCAGGGCGATACCCCAGGCGCCTCCTTCACCGGCGGTTTCCATCACGGAGATAGGGGAACCCAGGGCGGCGGCAAGCACGCGCTGGCCCACGACCGGGGTCTTGAACAGGCCGCCGTGGCCGGTGATACGGTCCACCTGCACCTTTTCTTCCTTGAACAAGATGTCGTTGCCTATCTTGAGCACGCCCACGGAGGCATACAGATGGGCACGCATGAAATTGGCCAGGGAGAACTTGTCCAGGGCATTGCGCACGAACAGCGGACGACCCTCCGCCAGGCCCGTTACGGGCTCGCCGGAGAAATAGTTGTAGGCCACCAGGCCGCCGCAGTCCGGGTCTCCGGTGAGGGCGTTGTTGTAGAGCTTGCCGAAGACCTCGTTCATATCCACCGGGATGCCCAGCAGTTGCTGGTACTCCTTGAACAGGTTCACCCAGGCGTTGAGGTCGCTGGTGCAGTTGTTGCA
>CAMHST010000061.1 GCA_946187865.1 uncultured Bacteroidales bacterium | reverse complement strand
AACGAAAAAAGGGAAAGCTGATTACATCGCACCGCTACGACCTCCTACCCTTGCTACATTCCTGTCCTGGGGGGATTCAGAGGGAGCTGGTCGTGTAAGACTTTCCCGCTGCAAAGGTAGGCATTTTTGTCAAACAAGCAAACAATTAAGCTTTCAAACTGTCAAAAATAAGGGGAAGCAAATCATCTACACGGTAAAACTTCCGGATTTTCTTGCTGCCCACGAGGATGATCCGGAAGGGTTTCCCCTGCTTTTTCTGGTACTCCGCCATCACCTGGCGGCAGCTTCCGCAGGGCGAGGCCGGGCTTTCGCAGACTACCCCACGGTCTGCCCCCACGATTGCCAGGGTATCGAAGGGCACATCCGGATAGTTGGCCCCGGCGGCGAACATGGCCGTCCGTTCCGCGCAAAGGCCGGAAGGATAAGCTACATTCTCTTGATTGGCCCCTTTGACGATGGTGCCGTCTTCCAGCCTGAGGGCCGCTCCCACCTGGAATTTGGAATAAGGGGAATAGGAGCCCTTCATGGCTTCAAGGGCAAGCGCGACCAACTCCCTGTCCTGGGGGGTCATCTCCTCCGGAGCGGAGTATTCTTCATAGTCGATGTGAATCGTACGGTTAATCATGTGGTGTGCATTTATGCCTTAACACGCGCTAAGGTCTTACAAGATAGGCATTTTTTTTCAAACATGGTATCTTTTGCCCCAAAACCGTACTTCTGCGCCAGCAAAATCGGCCAAAAGTGACGGCGCAGAAGTCACACACGACACCAGCGCCCGCAAAATCGGCCTTTTTTGCAGGGGCCGATGCATAAAGGAGCCGGGCCGGGCAGAAATCCCGCGGAAATTGTGTATTTTTGCAGGACAAATGGCAGACAAGAGCAAAATCAAAGTATGTGTAGGGCTTTCCGGCGGAGTGGATTCGTCGGTGGCCGCCTGGCTCCTGAAACAGCAGGGGTACGACGTCTTTGCCATGTTCATGCAGAACTGGCACGACGCAGACGCCACCCTCCACGGAGACTGCGAGTGGGAGGAAGACCGTTTTGTGGCAGAAATGGTGGCACGCAAAATCGGCATACCCTTTTATTTTGTGGATCTTTCCAAGGAATACCGGCAGCGGGTGGTGGACTACATGTTTGACGAGTATGCCAAGGGACGGACCCCGAATCCAGACGTGCTGTGCAACCGCGAAATCAAGTTCGACGCCTTCTGGAAAGTGGCGCAGAAATACGGGGCGGATTATGTGGCCACCGGCCATTACTGCCGGAAAGAGCCCGTGCTTACGGAGGAAGGAGAACCGGTCCTCGGGGCCGACGGAATGCCGCTGTACCGCATCCTGGAAGGGACGGACCCCAACAAAGACCAAACCTATTTCCTCTGCCAGCTTTCCCAGGAGCAGCTCCGGAAAGTGCTTTTCCCGATCGGCCACCTGCGGAAACCGGAAGTGCGGCGCATAGCCAAAGAGGCAGACCTTCCGTCGGCCGAAAAGAAAGACTCCCAGGGAATCTGTTTTGTGGGGAAAGTGGACCTTCCCACCTTCCTGAAGCAGAAACTGGCCCCGGTGGAAGGAGAAGTGGTAGAGGTGCTGGACCCCTATTATGCCAGCGACCCGCTGTACCAGTGGCAGCAAGACAAACTGTCGGAGCTGCTCCCCGCGGGCGCGTCCCTGGAAAGGACCGTCCGTTATGCACCGGAAGAAAAGGTTCTGACAAACGATGGTAAACCATTAGGGCAGAGCCCGTTCGAAGAGGGAAAAATCAAAGCCCTCACCGATGCGGATCTGGACCGGCTGTCACTTCCGCTCTCATACAAGATAGACTTCGAGACAGAGACGTACCGCAGCGGACGCAGACACGTAAAGAAAACCCGTTACAAGGAAAACCCCTGCGGCCGCATCGTGGGCAGGCACGAAGGCGCGCAGTTCTACACCATCGGCCAGCGGAAAGGGCTGGGAATCGGCGGGCACGCAGAGCCGGTCTTTGTGATCGCAACCGACATGCCCTCCAACAGGGTTTATGTGGGAGAAGGACACAACCATAAGGGACTCAGCCGCTTCTGCCTGAAAATAGCTTCGGCCGACATTCACTGGATCCGGCCCGACTGTGCCATGACTCCCGGAGAGGTGCGCCGCTACCGGGTGCGCATCCGCTACCGCCAGCCCCTGCAGAGCGCCACCCTCCTGATGCGGGAAAACGCCCTCTACATTCTTTTTGACGCCCCCCAAAGGGGCATTTCGCCCGGCCAGTTTGCCGTCTGGTACGCCCTGGACGAAATGCTGGGAAGCGGCGTTATTTGACAATCAGCTGTTCCAGCCCCAGTTTGGGGACGAAATGGACACCGTCCTTGCGGTAATACTTGAGATCCGGGTTGTCGGAGCCGGCTTTCAACAGGTATATCTGCTCGGCGGGCTTTCCCACGGCAATGACCGCAAGCGGCTCCAGGGGAAGCGCCAGCGCCTCTTTCAACTCCTGCTTGCGGAAATTCAGGATAAAGATGCCGCCCAGACCCATTTCCGTGGCTTTGAGCAGAATGCTCTGGCCCGCGATGCCCAGGTCCATATCCACCACGCGGTCTTCGGGGACACTGCTGCATATCACCAGGAAGGCACGGGGCTCTGTGCCGGGTTTAGGCAGATGCTCCTGCGGCAAAGCTGCCCCTAAAGTTATGAGCGGCAATACTTTGTCGGCCTCTTCACCAGTAACCAGGCGGTAGCGGAGAGGCTGGCGGTTCATGCCCGAGGCCACCAAAGTGGTCACCTCCACCAGCTGCCGGAGCTGCTGCTCCCCCACCACGATTGTGGGGTCATAGCCCCGGTAACTCCGGTTCCGGTGAAGGAGGGTATCCAGCGAGGGTGCATACCGCTTCACCACGGTTTTCCGCCGGTTTTCCAGCGCCTCTTGTTTTCTTTCCAGGTAATTGTCTGCCATGAGTGTTATGCGATTCTTTTTACAAACTTACGAAAAATCTGATAAGTTTGTATCTTTGCAGGTAATTATGGCAAGTTACCTGCAAATCGAGAACATTTCCAAGAGTTACGGCCCCAAGGTGCTGTTCCAGCATATCGGATTCAATATCAACGAAGGCGACAAAGTGGCCCTGATCGCCCCCAACGGCACCGGAAAAACTTCCCTCCTGAAGATCCTGGCCGGGAAAGACGCCTCGGACAGCGGCGGAAAAGTGCTCTTCCTCAAAGACATCCGCATCGCCTTCCTGGAACAGGAATACACCTACGATCCGGAAAAAGGCATCTTCGCCCAAATTATGGATGCATCGGCCCAGTGGACCCGGGACCTGGACCCGGAGCACCTGTGGCAATACGAACTGCGGGTGAACCAGCTGCTCACCCAGTTCGGCCTCCCGGACCCGGACAAGCCCATGAAAGACCTTTCCGGCGGGGAGGTCAAGCGCGTAGCCCTCACGCAGATGCTTGCCTCCGAGGCCGACTTCTACATCATGGACGAGCCCACGAACCACCTGGACATCGACGCCATCGAATTCCTGGAAAGCCACCTCAAGCACAGCCGGTGCACCCTTTTCATGGTCACCCACGACCGCTACTTCCTGGACCGCGTGTGCAATACAGTCATGGAAATGGACCGGGGCAACATCTACATCTACAAAGGAGACTACATGAACTTCCTCCAGAAACGGCAGGAACGGATAGACAATTACAACGCAGAGACGGAAAAGGTGCGGAATGTCTTCCGCCGGGAACTGGAATGGATGCACGCCTCCCCCTGCGCCCGCACCGGAAAGGCCAAATACCGCAAACAGGCCTTCTGGGAACTCAAGGAACGGGCCGAAGACAGCTATGTGTCCAAGCAAGTGGACCTGAGTGAGACCCAAGCCAAGGGCACCTACCTGGGCAATAAAGTGATCAACTGCCGGGACGTCTCTTTCTGGTGGGAGAACAAATGCTACCTGAGCCACTTCAGCTACAATTTCCAGCGGTACGAGCGGATAGGGATCGTGGGCCGCAATGCCGCCGGAAAAACCACTTTCCTGAACCTGATCACGGGCGGCTGGAAACCGGAGCTGGGCGGGTCCATGGAAGGCGTGGTGGAACTGGGCGAGTCGCTCCGGATCGGGTACTACCACCAGGCCGGCATGCAGTTCAAGCCGGGCCAGACGGTCCTGGAAACCGTCAACGACACCCATCTGCTGGGCCGGTTCCTGTTCACCCACGACATGCTGAACAACCCCGTGGAACGCCTCTCCGGTGGGGAACGCAGGCGCCTGTACCTGCTCACCATCCTGATGCAGCAGCCCAATTTCCTGATCCTGGACGAGCCCACCAACGACCTGGACATCGTCACCCTGGACATCCTGGAAGAGTACCTGCTGGAATTCAAGGGGTCGCTGGTGATTGTCTCGCACGACCGCCATTTTCTGGACCGCCTGGTAGACCACCTCTTTGTCTTCTGCGGAGACGGCGTGGTGAAAGACTTCGTGGGCAACTACACGGAATACAGGACCTTCATCAAAGACTACGAGGCCGCTCGGAAAAAGGCCGACGAAAAGCCTTCCACCCCCCAGCCCGCCGTCAAGGAGAAAACGCCCGCCAAGCGGAAGCTCTCCTGGAAAGAGCAGCAGGAACTCAAAACCCTGGAACAGCGGCTGCCTGAATTGGAGGCGGAGAAAGCCACGCTGGAGGCCAGCCTGTCGTCCGGTGCATTGGATGCGGATAAGTTGCAGCAGGCCAGTACGCGCTACGGCGCCCTGCTCCAAGAGCTGGACGCCGCAGAGATGCGATGGCTGGAACTGTCGGAGGTTTAACGGATACCGTACAGATAGGCCAGCAAGGCCATTTTCCCCCGCATGGTCTCACGCGGGGTGAACTCTGAATTCACCCACATATAGCGCTGGTTGAAGAAGCTCTCCTGACGCGGCCAGCCGCCCGTATCCCAGGAAGGGTAGCAGCGGTCCAGCAGGATGCGGGCATCCCCGCCATCTCCCCGGGACCAGGTTTCGGTGCCGTTGAAAGGAGTCTGTCCAGGGAAGGTGCCGGGATCACCGTCGTTGCGGCCGGGCGAATACACGTCGGTGATATGCCGCTGTCCCAGACCGGTCATTTCCACGATATTGGCGGGATTGCGTCCCAGGCCCCAGCCGGCCTCGTCGTACAGGGCCCGCTCCAGCTGCGCGGCACGGGAGGCGTCCCGGCACAGGTGATGCGCCAGAATCAGGAGCTGGACATTCTCATTGGTAATCCAGCGATTGTCCGATGCACTCCGGCGCGAAGGACGCTCCAGGGACGGCAGGAGATGCTGCAGGTCGGCCTGGGCTGCGACATCGGCCAGGATGCCGTCGTACCAGGAAGCATGGTGACGCTCCCGGGGGCAGATTACATAGGCAACGGCGGCCCAAAACTGGCAATGGGCATTGGTCCAAGCGCCCTGGACCAAGGGGAAAACGGCCTCTGCAGCCGCAATATCCTCCCACTTCCGGTCACCGGTGACATTATACAGGTAAGCGGCGGCCATCTGCTTGAAATCCCGGCCCCTGAGCTGCCACTCCCCTACGGCCTGACGGTCGTCCAGCTGGTCCCACTCCTGCTTTTCGGCATAGCGGAAAGCCGTGACGGCCTGGTCCCGGTAGTAGTCCCGCAGCGCATCGTTGCCGCCTATGCGGAAGGCCTCTGCCAGGATGGCGCAATTGGCCGCATTGGCCCAGGCGGCCATGGTGGTGCTGCCGGCCTGGAACATCATCCTCCAGTCCCGGTCAGGATTGGTAACTCCCTGTGAATAACCTCCTTCCGGATCACGGATACTCAGGAAGAAATCCACCTCGTTCCGGGCTTCGTCCAGCAGGTCCGGAATCCCGTTCCCGCTTTCCCGGATACCCAGATCGTCTTCCGCGAGCCGGCCGCCGGTGAGCAGGTACGGCAGAATCATGTCGTAGATATTGCTCACATGCGCCAGATGGCGGTCCCAGTCCATGGCGTCGGAATGCCCGCCGGTAACCTTATCGTTCACCGGATACCCTTCGGGCCGATGCTGGTAGAATGAAGAGGCCTCGGCCTTCTTGAAATGGGGCTCGTCCCACACGTCGCCCCGGTTTTTACGCCAGTCGGGATGCCAGGGCTGAAGCTCGGACAGATAGACTTTGAAGCCTTCCGGATCGTTGTCCTGGAAACGGGGCTGGCGGGGCACCGGCCACACATGTTCGGGATCTGCCGGCTCGCCGATCCGCATATAGTAGTAGCCGCGCACGGAATAGCGGTAGGGTTCCCGGTACAGTTCCGGGTCCACCACGAAGTCCATGCTGCAGCCTACCCCGTCCACCACCAGCCGATACCGTCCGGGAACGGCACGGGCAAAATCCAGCTTCCAGACCGGAGAGCCGGTAAGGTCCTTTCTTCCTGCCTCGGCAGAAGAGGCCTCCTGCGGCTTCCAGAAAGCCACTTGGGCGGCCGGAATCCGGTCCCCGGTGTCCAGCCTGTACAGCCAGACCCGGTTTCCTTCGAAGCCTTTGTAGTCCCGGGGGCCACCGTCGCCCAGCCAATAATAAAGGTCCGCCGTGTTGGTACCCTGCCCGCTCGTGTACCCGAGGATATTCACGTGGATGGCCTCGGAGGGCGAATTCCAGATATCGAAGGTAACGCGGGCCCGGGGACGGTCGCTGCCGCTGGAAGACGGGACAAGCACTTCGTAAGTGTATCCCTGTTTCATGGCATGGGGCAGCCGCAGATAGATCCAGTGGTCCAGCTCGCTTGTGAGCGTGTGGTCCGTGTTCATGGGCTTGGAGCGCCGGAAAACCGCCGTGGCCGCTTTACCGGAAGGGCCGAAATCAGGGTCTTCGCGGCAGATGACGGTCCACTCATCCTGCACCGACGCCGGGTTGAACCTGGGCAGGAAGGTCTTCAATGTGTCGTCCCCTTCCACGAAAGTATGGCCCAGGAAGGCGCTATTTCCGGTACCGTCGTCCCGGTAACGGACTTCTCCGTCCCGGAAATGCAGGACGATGTAATCCCGGTCCAGGGAGCGGATTTCCACCAGCCGGGTGGCCCCGCCGTACAGAGGGAGCAGGAAAAGGCAGAATGAGAGAAAAAGGAGTTTTCGCATAATCACCTTGTTTACAAGGGCTTAATTTAGCCATAATCTCCAACAATCCCAAACTATTTGATTTGAATCCGATTATTTGTACTTTTGGGGTGTATGAAATTCGTAAGGAACTCGCAGACCAACCCGCACTTCAACATGGCCTTCGACGAGGCCCTGCTGGCTCATCCGCCTTGTGAAGAGCCGGTCTTCTGTCTCTGGCAGAACCGGCCCTCGGTCATTATCGGCCTTAACCAGAGCGCCTATGCAGAGGTCAACCTGCCCTTCCTGGAATCCGGCGGCATTATCCTGGCGCGGCGGGTCACCGGCGGCGGCGCCGTTTACCACGATTTGGGGAACCTGAACTACAGCATTTCCGGACGCGCCCTGGACCTGGACGAACACGCCTGCCTGCAACTTATTGTCGATGCCCTGCGCAGTCTGGGCGTACCGGCCGAACGGACCGGCCGCAACGACATCCTTGTACAAGGCCGCAAATGCTCCGGCTATGCCAAACGGATGGAAAAGGACCGTATCCTGATCCATGGCACGCTGATGTTCGACGTAAACCTGCAACAGCTGACAGCAGCGTTATCGGCACCGGACAGCAAGCTTTCGGCGGCCGGAATCGCTTCGGTGAGAAGCCGCGTGGCCAACCTGAAAGAATACCTGCCGCAGTTTCCGACGGTAGATGCCTTCCGGCAGGCGCTGCAGGAAAAACTCGCCGGCGGCGACGCCGAAGTTTCCCTCCAGCCGCAATGGCTTCAGGAGGTCCGGGAAATGGCCGACAACCGGTTCGGCACCTGGGAATGGAACTACGGGCACTCCCCGTCGGCCAGCTTCCAGATGCGTCGGAAATTCCCCTGCGGCACCGTAGAGGCCCGGTTTTCCCTTCAACACGGCTGCCTGGACGGGGTGAGCTTCAACGGGGATTTCCTGGGGGACCTTCCTGCCGGAGAGCTTTGTACCCGGCTGCAAGGCGTTCCCTACAGGGAGGAAGACCTCCTGGAATCCTTGCAGGACGCAGGCCGCTATTTCGACCGGATGCAGCCCGGGGAACTGGCCCGCTTCCTCTTGGAAGGGAAATGATTGTTTTCCCGGATTTTTTTCGCTACATTTGTTTCTGTTTTTATAGTGACAGCGCTATGGCAAGAAAAGGAAAGATAATCGGATGGATCATCGGCGTAACGGTACTGGTACTGCTCGCCGGCTTTATGTATTTCAAGTTCCTCTGGGTGTTCTCCGACGGCACCAAAACCGGTGAACTCAACTCGCTCACCTATACAGGCTACCTGTTCAAGACGTACGAGGGAGAGATGATCCTCTCCGGCTACGGAACCAAAAACAACTACGGGACCGTCCAAAGCAAAACCTTCAAGTTCTCCGTGCAAAACAAAGAGGTGGCGGAAAAGCTCACCCAGATGACCGGCATGCGGGTAACCGTCCATTATAAGGAATATAAGGGCGCGCTGCCCTGGCGCGGATACGAGCGCAGCATCGTAGACAGCGTTACCCTGGATCCGGATGTAGAACAGCCGCAAACTTCCTCCGCGGACGAATTCTTCCTGTAGAAATATGAAAAGATACCTGCTCACCCTTATCGGCGCCGCCCTTATCGGCAGCGCCCTTTTTGCTCAGAACCGTGTGATAGACACCCGGGAAGAACATCCCGGAAAAGACCTCACCATGGAAGAAGCCATCTTCCGCGGAGTGGGTTATGCCCGGCTGGGCGCCTCCTGGCTGGACAATGAAACCTGTGTGGTCATGACCCCGGACGGGATGTTCCAGGCCAGCGCCCGGAACAATTTTGAAACGGAGCCCGCCACCCAGACTCCCCGTCAGGAAGAGCATAAAGAACTGGAAATCAAGACAATGGGTTACTCCCTGTATGCCATAAAAGACGGGAAGGAAATCCCCGTGGCCATCTCTACAGACCGCAACACCGTGTATGGACAGACCGTGAGCCGGAACGAGTTCGGAATCAACTCCGGCTATTTCCTGTCCCCCGACGGGAAACAGCTGGCTTTCTACTGCAAGGACGAATCCCGGGTTACGGACTTTCCCCTGCTGGACATCGGCACGCGCACAGGGGAACTCCGGCTTATCAAGTATCCCATGAACGGCATGGACTCGGAACTGGTCAGCCTGGGCATCTACAACTTCGAAACCGGCAGCACGGTATGGCTGCAGGTGAACGACTTTACGCCGGAGCGCTTCATCACCAACGTCAGCTGGGCTCCGGACGGCAAGTACATTTATGCCCAGATCCTGGACCGCAGCCAGCACCACTGCCGCCTGAACCAGTATCGCACCGACGACGGTTCCTTCGTCCGGACCCTCCTTACGGAAGACAACGACGCCTGGGTGGAGCCCCTGGACCCCATCTATTTCCTCAAAGGCCGGACAGACCTTTTCCTCTACCGGACCGACAACCGTGACGGTTTCCGGAACCTGTATCTGGCCGACACCCTGGGCGGAATCCGCCGCCTGACAACCGTGGCCGCCGACGTGAAATACCTGGACAACAACGGCACGGACATTTTTTATACCTCGGCCGAGATATCCCCGGTAGAAAACCACCTGTACAAGATTTCCGTAAAACTGCCCAAGGGCGGCCTTCAAAAAGCGAAATTCGGGAAACCAGTCCAGCTCACCCGCGGCCGGGGCTGGCACTCGGTACACCTGAACGCAGACCTGAGCTGGTTCCTGGACCAGAACAGCAACCTCAACACCCCGGCAGAGCTCAGCGTATGCAGCACGGACGGAAAACGCTCGTACACGCTTACTTCCCTGCCGGACCCGCTCCGCGCTTATGCCTCCTGCAAAGTGGAGCTGGGCACCGTTCCCAGCGCAGACGGGCAGTATGAGAATTATTATCGGCTTATCTATCCCAAAGACTTCGACCCGGCCAAGAAATACCCGGTCATTCTCTATGTCTATGGCGGGCCGCACAGCCAGCTGGTGCAGGATACTTGGCTGGGGCAGATCCGCATGTGGGAAATGCTTATGGCTCAGAAAGGTTACCTGGTCTATATCCAGGACAACCGCGGCACGGAGAACCGTGGCGCCGCTTTCGAGAAGGCCATCAACCGCCGCTGCGGCCAGGAAGAGATGAAAGACCAGATGGTGGGCATCCGCCGGCTGATGAGCCTCCCGTATGTAGATGCGGAAAGGATCGGCGTGCACGGCTGGAGTTACGGCGGTTTCATGACCATCTCCCTGATGACCCACTACCCGGACGTGTTCAAAGTGGGCGTGGCCGGAGGTCCGGTCATCGACTGGAAATGGTACGAAATCATGTACGGAGAGCGCTACATGGACAATCCTCAGAGCAACCCGGAAGGCTTCGAGCTCACCTCGCTCATCAACCATGCAGGCAAACTCAAGGGAAAACTCCTCATCTGCCAGGGCGCCGTGGACAATACCGTAGTCTGGGAACATAGCCTCAGCTTCATCCAGGCCTGCATCGACCAGGAAATCCCCGTAGACTACTTCCCCTACCCCGTGGCCGAACATAATGTGTACGGTCGCAACCGCATCCACCTGATGGACAAAGTCACGCAGTACTTCGAGGATTACTTGTAAAAAAGATTTGCAGAATCAGATTATTTAATCTATCTTTGCAGTCCATTTGAGGGCATAGCTCAGTTGGTTTAGAGCGCTTGCTTGACAGGCAAGAGGTCCGCAGTTCAAATCTGCGTGTCCTCAC
>CAMHST010000060.1 GCA_946187865.1 uncultured Bacteroidales bacterium | reverse complement strand
ATCTACAAGGGAGACTGGGAGAAGTACGGCATCACTTCCCTGAAGTTCAAGAACACCGTTCCCACCATCAGGGCCTACTCCATGGCCTCGTATCCGGCCGAAAAAGACCTGATCAAACTGAATGTGCGTATCGCAACCCCTCCGTTCGACCGCACCCAGCCGAAGGGCGTATTCAAGTTCGTGCCCGGCGTTCCTCCGGGAATCGCCTCCACCTACGTGTTCTCCCGCAAACCTGGAGACAAAGTGATGATCAGCGGCCCTTACGGTGAGTTCCTCCTCCCGAAGGACGACCCCGACACCCAGGAATACATCTTCGTGGGCGGCGGTGCCGGTATGGCTCCCCTCAGAAGCCACATCATGCACCTGTTCAAGACCCTCAAGACCAAGAAGCCCGTTCGCTTCTTCTACGGCGCCCGCGCCCTGGTGGAAGCCTTCTATCTGGAAGACTTCGCAGAGATCGAGAAAGAATTCCCGAACTTCCACTTCACCCTGGCCCTGGACCGTCCGGATCCCGCAGCAGACGCCGCCGGCGTCAAGTACACGCCCGGCTTTGTGCACAACGTGATGTACGAGACCTACCTCAAGGACCACGAGGCCCCCGAGGACATCAAGTACTTCATGTGCGGCCCGCCCATGATGGTCAAGTGCGTGAACGAACTGCTGGACTCCCTGGGCGTAGCCCCCGAGAGCATCCTGTACGACAACTTCGGCGGTTAATCTCCGCCCAAGCGCAAAAAAACCTGGTTCCGGATATGGAGCCAGGTTTTTTTATGCGTTTTTGGCCGGGGCTATTCGTCGCTGTAGCGCAGCAGCATGATCCGGATACAGTCGGCCACGTGCTTGCCGCTGTCTGTCGCTTTCTCGAACAGTTCCGCCAGGTTCTTGTATTTGGTCATTTCCCGGAAGTCTTCCTCCTGGGTGAAAATATAGCCGATATAACCTTCATAGGCTTCGTCGGCCTCGTGCTCCAGTTCTGTGATGCGGTCGCACAGGCGCGAGATGGAAGAGGCGTTGCGACGCAGGTTAATCAGCTGGGGAACCAGGTCCCGCAGGACCCGGGACTCGGAGAGGATCAGCTGCGCCAGGTCTGACAGCTGGGAGTCTATCTTGTGCGGGTCGTAGATCAGCAGGGCGTTGGAGGCATCTTTGATTACATCCAGGCAGTCGTCCAGGGACATGGCTATGGTGGTCAGGTCTGTGCGGGTACTGCTTCTGAGCGGCCGCCCGGAGAGCTGGTCCCGGAACTCTTGCAGCAGGGCGTCTCCCTGGTGTTCCAGGGAACGGATTTCCTTGAAGCCCATTTTCCACTGGGGAACTTCCATGGTTTCCAGCATCCGGCATAGAGCGTCTGAACTCTGGCACAGGTAGGTGGCCTGCCGGACAAAAATAGGAATCAGGTCCCGTTTGGGACGGAAAAAATGCTGGAGCGATCGCGTTATTCTCATAAGAAAAAAAACTAATTCAACCACTTTTTCGGTAGAAACACACAAAAACGATAAAAAACAGAAAAATCTGCCTCTTGTTTTTTACGATTCCATGGCCCTCCCGTTTCCGTTTTATAGCTTTGCACAAGACTAAACATCGCAAAGCCATGAACAGAAGCACTGAAACAGGCCGGATTTCTTTCTTCGCATACCTCTTCTTCTTCCCGCGTTTCGCGCGCCACATCTCTGTGGCAGTACTGGCTGCCTTCCTGCAGCTTCCGGCCTTTTTTTCTTCTTGCTCGCGCATTGAAGAGCCAGCTTGTGTTCCCACGAAAGCGCAAATATATATACAATGGGCCACAAATCCAACTCCGGAAGCCCTGGATTTGTTCTTTTTTCACACCCGGGAGCCCATGGAACTGGACGCCTACCAACAGGTGAGCGGGCTGGACAGCCGCACCGGGGTCTATGCCCTCTCGGGCAGTGGAGACCGGCAGATGGCCGTCCTTTCTGCAGAGCCGGGAAACCTGGGCGCCTGGACCGACATCCTCACCTACGGGAGCCTGGAAAAAGTGCGTTTCTCCCTGGACGAGGAAGAGCCGCAAAGGCCCAAACTCTTTGGAGAAAGCTTTTTGGAGGATGCCCGGTCCCGCATCATCTTCCTCAAGCTTCAGACCATGCTGTGTTCCATCCGGATCAGGTCCGTCTGTGCCGACTTCAGCGGCCACCCCTACGCCGGCGCCCTATTCCAAAACGACAAGCTCTACCTCATCAACGCCGGCGTAGAGTGCAGGCCGTTCAGCAAAGACGCACAGGGACCTGTATCCTGGATGAACCAGGGATGCCTGGACAGCGCGGCCGTAACCCGGCTTCCCCATCCGGAAATGCTCCTGCAGGAAGGTTACGGCATGGTGGGGAAAAACCGGATCCTGCAGGAAAAGACGTTCTACTGCTATGCCAATCCCGCTGCGGAAGAAGGCCTGGGGACCCCCATAACCCGCATAGTCCTGGAGGGAAGCATAGACGGAATTACCTGTTACTATCCCATCAGCCTGCCCGCCATGGCACCGGGTGCCTGCTACCAGCTGGACCTTACCCTGACCAGGATGGGCTCCCCGGATCCGGATATCCCCGTAGAGAGCGGGACAGTCATCGTCCATACCCAAATTCTACCCTGGACCGGCCACGATCCGGAAACACTGGAATTCTGATATGAAAAGATCATTGCCCGTTATTGTCGGCCTGCTTCTGGCCGCCGTCTCCTGCTCCAGGGAAGAAACGCCCCGAAGCCTGCCCGTCAAGATTGTCCTGGATCCCGGCTTCCAGCCCACCAGGGCCCTCCTTCCGGACGAAGAGCTTATTACCGACTACAATCTTCTTATCTTCAATGCATTCGGCATCCTGGAAGAGAAGGTGTACATTCCCCGCCGTCAGCTGACCCTGGAAGAGGGGAAGGCCGTTCACAACACTACCCTGCTGCTGGATGTCCCCTATTCGATCTACGCAGTGGCCAACCTGGGGTATGAACTCCCCTGCCGGAGCCTGGAGGAAGTGCAGCAGTACCGCTTCCACCTGGCCTACCCGGACGAATACAGCCGGGGCATGGTCATGGCCGCCCGGTCGGAAAACAGGGCTGTCGGCCACGACGGAAGCTTCACCCTTCCCCTGGAACGGGTTATGGCCCGGGTGGACCTTTCCATCGACCGGAGCGAACTGGATGCCGACGTCCGTTTTCAGGTAGAGGAAGTGCTGGTGGGCGGCTGTCCGGCGTCGGCCCTGCTGTTCCGGGAAAGCAAGGTGGCCGCAAAGAGCGAGACATTTACCGTGGGGTTTGGGCAGAGCGGGCGGAATGTAACTCCGCTCAATACCGACAGGGAGCCCGGACACAGCGGTGCCGTGAGCCTGTACCTGCTGGAAAACTGCCAGGGCGACCTGCTGGAAAACGTGACCACTCCGCAGGGGCGCATATTCACCCAGGGCACCTATGCAGAGGTCTGCTCCTACATAGAGATCCGGGCCTCTTACCGCTCTCCCAGCTACTACAGCCAGGCCGGGAACCATCTGATTTACAGATTTTACCTGGGAGAGAGCCTGAACAATTTCGACGTGCGCCGAAACACCCTATACAGCATATGCATCAAGCCCCGGGGAGACGGACTGTCAGAGGACAGCTGGCGCGTGGACAAAAGCGGGCTCAGCGCAACCAAGTCGGTTTTCCAGCTGCATCCGGCCGCATACAACGAATGTGTCTCAGGCGATGATTTCCACATCTGGTGCGACGTAGAACCCGCCGACGTCCCCTTTTATATGGAGCCCCTGGCCCACGACGACGACGAGGAAGTGGCCAAGCTGTACAGCTACACCGTAGATCCGGACGGACACGGGCTCACCATCCACACCTGGAAGGGCGGTACCGCCGTGGTCTATTTCAAGGCCGGTCCTCCCGTGAACCGGGATACCCTGGCCATGCTGGTCATTGACCCTTAAGACCGGGAAAAGGCCAGATAAACCTTGAGAATCAGTTGCTGGAACAGGTTGACCCTCCGCCCGGACATCAGGGGCAGACGGCGGGCCATCTCCTTCAGATAAGGGCGTTCTCGGAACAGGTCTTTGTACAGAGAGAAGGCCACCCAGGACGTCCGGAGAATCAGGTCGTCCAGCACCGGCTCTACCGGCGATCCGGCAAGACAGTCCCGGTAATGCTCGTACAAGTCCAGCATGTTGTTGGCCGACTGGACCCTCCGTTTCACTTTGGAAGCGTGCATGACGGAGTGGGAATTGTCTTGACGGTAATGCAGCAGCGGGATGGAAAGCTGCTCCAGGTGCTGCACCCGGAACAGCAGCTGGGTGGATATCACTATGTCTTCGTGCATATTGAAGACTGGAAAGAACAAATTGTCATACAGGGACTTCCGTGCAAACTTATTCCACACGTATCCATAGGCCCCATAATTATATAGCCTGCGCATATAAAGCTCTTTACCGACAGTTTCGTAATGCTTTTCCCGGTCCAGTTTCCTGTAAGAGGCATACTCTTTCCAGAAATCAAAATAGACCAGGTCGGCTCCGGTCTCCAAAACTTTCCGCACCAGGCGTTCCACCAGGTCCGGCTCTACCCAGTCATCGGCATCCACGTGTTGGATATACTCTCCCTCTGCCATACGCAAACCCGCCGCACGCGCCTGCGGAAGGCCCTTGTTCTCCTGATTGACTATCTGCACCATCCGCTGCGGATACCGCTCCAGCACGGAGGCAAGCACCTCCATGGAGCGGTCTTCGGTGCCGTCATTCACGAAGATGAACTGGATGGCCGGATAGGTCTGCGCCATGAGGGATTCGGCACAGCGGCCAATATAGGCCTCGACCCCGTAAATGGGGACGATGACAGAGACAAGCGGTTTTTCACTCATTTAAATCAGGTTTTGGAAACGGTCCGGGATACGGACGATGATCCTGAGCCCGAACATGGCGGGCTTGTTCCAGGCATAGGGGGGCCGCACCAGCGTCTGGCAGATACGCGCCAGACGGGTCCACCGGCCGAACTCCCGCGCCGGCAGGTCCGTCACCAGACGGATGGCCCGGGAACGCTTGTGCATGTGCTTTTCCCAGCCTTGCGCCAGGCGGTCCTTGTCCTGGAAGCGGTCCTGCAGGCGTTTCATGTCGAAATAGCCGAAATGGAACAGATACAAATCCTTGGCTATATGGAAATTATGCCCTTTGATCCGATGGAAGCCGCTTCCCCAGGTCAAGGGCTCCGCCAGGATGGACGGCTTGGTATAACGGGTGCCGATCTGGGCATAATGGCGCTGCTGGAGGAAAGGCCGGTCTTCGGTAATATCGGCCTCTTCGCCCAGTTTCTGGCCGAAATCCAGCCCCAGGGCCGACATGGAGCCCTTTACCTTGACGGAACTCAGGTACTCCGGCAGGGTTTTCCCCAACTTGGGGTCCACGACGATGAATTCGTCGGCATCCACGCCGATAACCAGGTCGTAGCCGCCGGAAAGCAGCTCCGCCGCCTTGGACGAGAGGAACTTCAGGCGTCCTTTCTCTGCCTCCACCACCTGGGAGCCGATCTTTTCCACGGCCCGGGCATGCGTACCGGCACAATAATCGCCCACTTTCTGGTCCAGCCCGTCCAGATAGATGTACAGATTCTCCCTGCCCAGCTGGGCGCCATAGTATTCCACCCATTTTTTCAGGTAAAAATCGTCGTTTCTTGCCATCGTGATGGCGGCTATCTTTTTCATACGCGAAGGTATTTTGCAGTAAACGTTTCTCCACGGGCGGCCAAATCTTCCGGCGTACCGGCAAACACCACTTCCCCGCCCTTGTCTCCGGCATCCGGCCCCAGGTCTATCACCCAGTCCGCACTGCGTATTACATCCAAATTGTGTTCCACCACAATCACTGTATGGCCTTTTGCCAGAAGGACATCAAAGGCTTTCAGCAATTTTTCCACATCGTAGAAATGCAGGCCAGTAGTGGGCTCGTCGAACAGGAACAGGATCTTTTCCCTGCCACCCCCGGCCAGGGAAAGGAAATAGGCCAGTTTAATGCGCTGGCTTTCCCCGCCGGAAAGGGTGCTGGACGGCTGGCCCAGCTTTATGTATCCCAGGCCCACATCCACCAGCGGCTGCAGTTTGGCGGCGATATTCAGGGCTGCGTCTTCTTTCTGGGCGCCGAAAAAGGCAATGGCTTCCTCTACGCTCATATTCAGGATGTCGTCCGCGTTCTTCCCCTTGTAACGCACTTCCAAGATGTCCGGTTTGAAACGCTTTCCACCGCAGGATTCGCAAACCATGGTGACATCGGCCATGAACTGCATGCCGATCTTCACAAAACCGTCTCCCTGGCATTCCGGACAGCGGCCGCCGTCCTGGTTGAAAGAGAAATACGACGGCGTGAACCCGTTTATCCGGGCAAACGGCTCTTCGCTGAGGAGTTTCCGGATATCGTCCCAAACCTTGAGATAGGTGACGGCATTGCTGCGGGAACTTTTGCCGATGGGATTCTGGTCTACATACTCCACGCGCGTAATCCGGCTGAGGTCTCCGGAAAGGCCCTTGAAGGTGCCGGGAAGGTCTCCGGTCTCATTGATGCGCCGGTGCAGGGCCGGATATAGGATGTCTCCCACCAGGGAGCTTTTTCCGCTGCCGCTCACGCCGCTCACCACCGTGAAGGCGTTCAGCGGGAAGGTGACGTCTATATCCTTCAGATTGTTCTGCATGGCTCCGTTCACCGTGATTCCGTACTGCCAGGGATTCTTCGTGCGCGCATACGGCTGACGGATTCCTTTCAGGTACTGCAGTGTAAGCGAATGGGCGGTCTGTTCGGGGGTCTCCTCCCCCACCACGCCCTGAAAGACCACCTCACCGCCGTTGATTCCGGCTTTGGGCCCCAGGTCTATCAAGCAGTCGGCCGCACGGATAATTTCAGGGTCGTGTTCTACAACCACCACCGTGTTGCCAATGTCCCTTAAACGCTTGAGCACCGCAATCAGGCGGTCGGTGTCCCGGGGGTGCAGGCCGATGGAAGGCTCGTCCAGAATATACAGGGAACCAACCAGGGAACTGCCCAGGGCCGTTACCAGGTTCACGCGCTGGCTCTCGCCGCCGGACAGGGTATTCATGGTACGGCTGAGCGTGAGATATCCCAGCCCCACGTCCTGGATGCATTGCAGCCTGTAAACAATCTCTTCGATGGCCTTGCCGGCCACTTTTCGCTCATAGTCCGTGAGCGGCACTTCCCGGAAAAACGCCAGCAGGCGCTCTACGTCCATCGACAGCAGGTCGTGGATGGTTTTTCCGCCCACCTTCACGTACAGCGCCTCTTGCCTTAGCCGGCTTCCGCCGCATGCATGGCAGGTGGTGCGGCCGCTGTATCGGCTGAGCATGTATTTGTACTGGATTTTATAGCGGTTGCTCTCTACCCACTCGAAGAATTCGTTGATGCCGCAGATGGTGGTTTCGTCCGGGAAATTGCTGCGGGCCTCCCACAAGGTCTTTTTCTGCTTCTCCGTCAGTTTGCAGTAGGGTTCAAAGATAGGAATGCCGTATTTCTCGGAATTCTTCACCACCAGATCCTTGAACCAGCTCATCTTCTCTCCCCGCCAGCAGGCGATGGCACCGTCGTAGATGCTCTTGGTCTTGTCCGGGACCACCAGGTCTTCGCTGATTCCCACAATCTTTCCCAGACCGCCGCACACCGGACAGGCCCCCAGGGGGCTGTTGAAACTGAACAGATACTCGTCCGGTTCCCGGAACACAATTCCGTCCCGCTCGAAACGGGAACAGAAGCGCCGAAGCCCGGAAGCCGGGTCCCTTTCTGGAGCATTTTCCCGTACAGGGTCGCGGAGCGACGCGGAAGAAAGGGACCCGGCCTCCGGACTCCACAGGGCCATGTCGCCGTTTCCCTTGTCAAAAGCCGTCTGGATGGAAGAATGCAGGCGGGTACGGAGGTCTTCGTCCAGCGTACCGCCCGTTTTCACGCGATCTACCAGGAGCCAGAGGTTTCCGGGGTAATCCCCGTCCATCCGAAGCACATCCTCTATCGGGAGGATGCGGCCGTCGGCCACGTTGAAAAGCCGGCCGAAGCCCTCTTCCTTGAGGCCCAGCATCAGTTCTACACGGTCTGAACGGCTTTCCCAGCGAAGGTCGGCCAGGATATAGAACGCATGGGGCTTGCCATCACCAATGACCTCCAGTACATCCTGCACGGAATGGGCTTTCACCTGTTCCCCGCTAACGGGCGAGTATGTCCGGCCGATCCGGGCGAACAGGATCCTGAGATAATCGTAGATTTCCGTCGTGGTGGCCACCGTGGAGCGCGGGTTCCGGATATTGACCTTCTGCTCGATGGCGATGGCCGGGGGGATGCCTTCGATGGATTCCACGTCCGGTTTCACCATCCGGCCCAGAAACTGCCGCGCATAGGAGGACAGGCTTTCCGCAAAGCGGCGCTGCCCTTCGGCGAAGAGCGTGTCAAAGGCCAGCGACGATTTTCCGCTGCCGGATATGCCGGTAACCACAACAAGGCGGTTCCGGGGAATCTCCACCGTAATGTCCTTCAGGTTGTTTACTTTGGCGTTTCTGATGACGATGTTTCCTTCTGTGGGCATAATCTTCTCTACTTATCTGCAATCTTTTCCAGGAACTGCGGCGGTATGTAAGAGGTGGCTACGGCCACGACTCCCTCTATCGACACCAAAAGCCGATGGTGCTTCTTAATCCGCCGGACATATCCTTCCGCACCTTTTAAGGGGCCTTCTGTCACACGCACCATGTCTCCTTTTTGGAAATGGCTAAGTTCGTCGGCCGAAAAGAAACGAAGTCCGCTTTCCCCGGAGTTGGTAATCAGGATGAACATGGTCATCTGGCGGTCCGGGATCACGGAGAAATCCTGCCAGTCCGAACTCCTGTACACAAAGCCTTCCGGCTTGTTCAGGTCGGCCGGGCCCTTGAGCATTTCGCTGATTTCCTTGATTCCGCCCTCGCTGGCGCGCACGAACAGCAGGGAACTGACCATGGGCCGACGCTCGAAAATAACAGGCCCCTGACGGATGTAGCGGTGGTCTTCCCGGTTATCCTGGGACAGGCGGGAGAGTTTTTTGGCCGCTTGGATGTGTTCCTCCCCTTTCAGCTGCACCTTTTCGCAGGCCAGATAGGTCTCGTAGCCCATGCCGGAGAGGCGGTCTTCCATCTCGAAGACCTTGTTGTAGAACACCTTCAGCGCATACCAATTCTGCCGGACTTCTTCCATATGTGCATTCCTGAAATAAAGGGAAACAAAATTAACACAATTTTCCTGTTTTAACAAATAAGTCCCGGCAACGCGACAAATTGACAGGTCTTTCTGCCAGATTGTCACACGTAACTGACAGATTGTCAATTATTTAAACATTTACCGGGCTGGCCTTTCTTTTGTGTAATCCTTTACCGGACGCACTTGAAAAAGGCGTCAGGAAACAGATTGTTAAATTTAAAAATAGGAGATATAAACTATGTTACCCGCAAGAAGAAACAACCAGACTTGGATTCCCGACATCTTCAACGACTTCTTTGACAATACCTGGATGGAACGTCCGAAGGCTACCGCCCCGGCCATCAACGTACTGGACACGAAGGATGCCTACCTGCTGGAGCTGGCCGCTCCCGGCATGACCAAACAGGATTTCAACGTCCACCTGGACGAAGACGGTGATCTGGTCATCAACATGGACCACAAAGAGGCCGAGAAAAAGGAGGAGCACACCAACTACCTGCGCCGCGAGTTCTCTTACTCCAAGTTCCAACAGACCATGCTGCTCCCCGAAGACGCCGACCGCGAAGCCGTATCGGCCAAGGTGGAAAACGGTGTCCTTACCGTCAATATCCCCAAGATCAAGAAGGTAGAGCTGGAAAAAGCCAAGAAGGAAATCACAGTCGAATAATTTTTTTAAAAAAGTTTCAGGAACCCCTTGCAGATTCAAATTTTTGTAGTACCTTTGCAATCCCGAAAGGGAAGTTCACTGAAAACTTGGTGCGGTAGTTCAGTCGGTTTAGAATACCGGCCTGTCACGCCGGGGGTCGCGAGTTCGAGCCTCGTCCGCACCGCTGAAAATGGCCCTACAGCTATCTGTAGGGCCTTTTCTTTTTCAAAAGTTGGCTACATCTTGGCTACATTTAGCAAATTGGCTACAGGGTATGTGAAAAAAGCCTGGAGCCTACCCTAAGGCGGTTCTCCAGGCCGTTGCGTTAATAAATGCCCTTTGCCAGGTGCATTCAGTGCAAAGATAGTGGAATTTCTCGGAAATAGTTATTTCCACATATTCTCTCCAACTTGTCGTCAAATCCAAGACGACAATTATGATCATACTTCTCGACAATGGCCACGGCTTTGACACGCCCGGCAAACGCAGCCCTGACGGACATTTCCGCGAGTACGCATACAACCGATACCTCGCCTTTCGTATCCGCGAAAGGCTCCAGCAACTGGGGCTGGACTGCCGGCTCCTGGTTCCCGAACGAGAAGACATCTCCCTGCAGGAGCGCTGTCGTCGCGTCAATAAGATCTGCCAGCGATTTGGGGCTGGTCAGGTAATTCTCATCTCCATTCACATCAATGCTGCAGGCAATGGCCAACAATGGATGGACGCCAGAGGCTGGAGCTGCTTCACATCCATCGGGGAAACTCGCGCGGATAGCTTAGCAACGTGTCTGTACGAGGCGGCAATGGCCCAGCTCCCTGGACACAATATCAGGAAGGATTATACTGATGGAGATCCCGACATCGAGAAGAACTTCTACATTCTCCGGCATACCAGGTGCCCTGCTGTCCTGACAGAAAACCTCTTCATGGATAATCAGGAAGATGTAGCCTTCCTCGAGTCCGCAGAAGGCTCCCAGGCCATCGTCAATCTCCACGTTGAAGGAATCCTCCACTATCTCTCATTATAGCCCACTAACCGTACGAAAAGCCCCGGCACTCCATCTGGACTGTCAGTGCCTATTCATTTCGATAAACAGGGAATTTGAATAATCCAAGTCCATTACCTCTTCAACCATTCAACGGCCTCTGCTTC
>CAMHST010000059.1 GCA_946187865.1 uncultured Bacteroidales bacterium | reverse complement strand
AAGGCCTGGATCATACCGATAACGGTACCAAGGAATCCCAGGGACGGGGCGATGGAGATGAACAGACCGATCCAGCTGAGGCCGTTCTCCATGAGGCTCATCTGAACGCCGCCATAGGAGACGATGGTCTTTTCAACTACGTCAACACCCTGGTCGGCGCGGAGCAGACCCTGATAGAAGATGCTGGCAACCGGGCCGCGGGTATTGCGGCAAACCTCTTTGGCTTTCTCGATGCCACCCTCTGCAAGGGCTTTCTCTACGTTGTCCAACAGCTTGGTGGTGTTGGTCTTGGAGAATGCCAGATACAGGATGCGCTCGATAGCGAGGGCCATACCCAGAATCAGGCAGATGATGATCAGGGACATGAAGCCTGCGCCACCCTCGATGAATTTGGTCTTAAGGGCCTGGTGGAGCGGAACTTCCTCACCGGAACCGGCGAAAAGGTCTACAACCTCTTCGGCGTCATCGGCGACCTGCGTGGTGGCAGGGGCAGCACCCTCTTCCTGAGCGGAAGCGACGATGTTAGCAGTGAAAGTCATAAGACTGGCAACTGCCAAGAACATGAAAAACTTTTTCATAATCGTTTTTTGTGTTGTTAGTTATAAATTGAATTAGTTTGTTAGTATATCCAATTTTGGTCGTGCAAGTTAGTAATTAAATTTGAAAACGCCAAAGATTATTTGCTTATTTCGCCACAAAGGTCCTTCTCGAGCATGGCCTTCACCCACGCATTGTTGTCGCTTCGGCCCATTAGGCAGAACAGTTTTCCCAGGGCTGCCTCCGTGGTGATGTCGGCTCCGGAGAGGACTCCCGCGTGCTTGAGTGAGGCTCCCGTGGCGTACAGATCCATGTTCACAGTGCCAGATTTACACTGCGTTACGTTAAGCAGAATCTTGTCCTGCGCCGCGGCTTCCCGCAGGATATCCAGGAACCACTCTTTGGACAGGGCGTTCCCGGAGCCGTAGGTTTCTATGATCACGGCACGGGTTCCCGGGTCCAGCACCACCGACCGCATTACCTGCGGTGTCATTCCGGGGTGTACTTTCAGGATGGACACCCGGGTGTCCAGGTGGGTCTGGACACGCAGCTGGGCGTCCCAGTAAACGGGTTTTCGGATCAGGTCCGTGTTGTAGCGGATGTTGATGCCGGCCTCGGCCAGGGGCGGGCAGTTGGGGGAGGCAAAGGCGTTGAAAGCCTCTGCGCTGTACTTGACGCAGCGGTTCCCCCGAAGCAGCTGGGAATCAAAGCAGATGGCCACTTCCGGAACCCTGGCGTGGCCCTTTTCGTCCTTGGCGGCGGCGATTTCCACGGCCGATATCAGATTCTCCTTGCCGTCGGTCCTGGGTACCCCGATGGGCAGCTGGCTTCCCGTGAAGACCACCGGCTTGGTGAGCCCCTCCAGCATGAAACTCAGGGTGGAGGCGCTGTAGGCCATGGTGTCCGTCCCGTGCAGGATCACAAAGCCGTCGTACTCCTCATAGTGGTCCCGGATCAGCTGGGCCAGCGAAATCCACAGGGACGGCTCCACGTCGGAGGAGTCGATCAGCGGGGAGAAAGTATGGCTGTCCAGCTTCACCGCGAACTTGTTCAGCTCGGGGACTTCGGCCTTGATCTGGGAGAAGTCGAAGGGTTTCAGCGTCCCGTCCACCGGGTCTTCTTTCATGCCGATGGTTCCCCCGGTGTAGATAATGAGGATGGAAGAGGTATTCATATTCCGAACAAAGTTTCAGCGTTATGGGTGGTTATTTCTTCTATGCGGTTCAGCGGAAGTCCTTTGACTTCGGCCACTTTCGCGGCTATCAGGGGCAGGTAGGCGCTTTCGTTCCGCTTGCCGCGGAAAGGCACCGGAGCCAGGTAAGGGGCGTCTGTCTCCAGCAGGATTTTTTCCAGGGGAATCCGTTCCAGGGTCTTGGCCAGGGAAGCGTTCTTGAACGTGACCACCCCGCCGATTCCCACCGAGAAATCGGCGTACCGGTTGGCCCGTTCGTAGATTTCATAGCTGGCCGTGAAGCAGTGGAGATTTCCCCGGAGATGCAGGTGTGCGCAATCTGCGAGTACGGCGAAAAAGTCCTCCCACGCATCCCGGAGGTGGATATTCACCGGCAGATCCTTTTTGGCGGCCAGCTCCAGCTGCAGCCGGAGCACCTCCTTCTGCTCCTTTTCGAACTCCTTCCCCTCATGGTAGTCCAGCCCGATCTCTCCCACAGCCACGAACTTCGGCACGGAAAGGGACAGGGAGCCTTTCTCCGCATCGGCCAGTACAAAGACTTTGTCCAGTTCGTCTTTCCAGGAGGCGTCCACCGAGCCGGGGTAGAGCCCCAGCATCGCGAAAAGCACCCCCGGATGAGCGGCTCCCACGCGCCACATCGCATCCCGCTCGCGGCTGTCCACGTCGGCCTGGATCATTTTGCCCACTCCCGCCGCCAGGGCGCGCTGCACGGCGGCCTCCGCATCCGGCAGCAGCCATTCGTCATAGAAATGGGTATGCGTATCGACAAACATCCTACAAAGATACAAAAAACCACGTAAATGTATTCCCTCGCGCCCATCCTTGACCTCTTTGCTTCTGCTTTTGCCAAGAAGGGGCACCTTGTTACACGTTTCAGGTCTTTTTTGCGTGTTGCAGTGTACTGGAGGTACAGGTTGTTACACGTTTTAGGCGTTTTTTGCGTATCGCGATGCCCCGGTGGCATCCGGCGTGCTCCGAAAGGCGTTTCCGGGAGCGGTCCGTTACACGTGCCAACCCCCTTCCTGTCATTTCCAGGGCGGGGCGGGGAAGCAGCGGCGCAGCAGATCGGTCTCCAGGAAGCCCTCTGCCTCCAGCTGGCTCATTGCTGCGAGGGTTTCGACGAAAGGCCTGCCCTGGCTGGCGGCCAGCTCTTCCGCAGTGATGCCGGGGCGGTCGCGGACGGCCAGCCCCACCGCCAGGAACAGTGATGTCGGGCCGAACCTTCTCTCCAGGGCCCGGATAAACGGATCGCCGGTGAGGGCCGATGCCGTACCGTCCGTCGCGCCACCGTCCGTCCGTTGCTCCGACGTGCCACCTCCCGCCGGCCGGTCTGCGGCACTGACTGCCGCAGCAGTCCCGACTGCCCAGGAGCCACCGGCCCCACGGACAGGCGCGCCCAGCCCCAGGCAGGCCGCCAGGTCTTCGGGAGAGGTGACGATGTCGGCCATGTGCTCATGGATGAGGGAATTGCACCCCTCCGAGCGCACGTCGTCCAGCCTCCCGGGCACGGCAAAAACGTCCCTGTTGTAGCCCATGGCGTACTTGGCTGTCATCAGCGATCCGCCCTTGCTCTTGGACTCCACGACCACCACCGCATCCGCCAGACCGGCGATAATCCGGTTCCTGCGCAGGAAGTTCAGCGCCACCGGAGCCGTACCCAGCGGGTAATCCGTGAGCACTCCGCTCCCCGGCGCCCGCACCATGTCCATGGCCAGCCGCTCATGCTGCCGGGGATACACCTTTTCAATCCCCGTCGCCATCACCCCAACCGTGGGTAAACCGCATTCCAGTGCCGTGCGGTGGGCGATTCCGTCTACCCCGAACGCCAGGCCGCTCACGATGCAGGGCGGATTTCGCGTCCGGGAAAGGGCCTCCACCAGGCGTCGGCACCAGGTTTTTCCGTAAGGGCTCATGTCCCGCGTGCCTACGAAAGCCACCATCGGCCGGAGGGAGAAAATCTCCGTGGGGGAGCTGCTGCCGTTCACGTAAAGGCCCAGAGGCGGGTCCGGGCACTCCCGGAGCAGGGGCGGGTAATCCTCGTCGTGCAGGCCGATAAAACGGAACCCCGACGCCTGCACCCGCTCCAGTTCCCGGGCCGCCCACTCCAACATCCGGGACCCCAGCTGAGCCTGCAGCTCCGGGTGCCCTTTCACCGGAGGCGGTTCAGGGCCGAACAGGGCCAGCGCCCCGCCGGCGTTTTCCATCAGCTCCAGCGCCAGGGCGGGATGATAGCCGAAAATCTTGTTCAAAGCGCACAGCGCCACTTTTTCCTTGTTCTTGTCCATGCCGCCAAGATAGCGGACAAAAACGAAAAACAGCACAATCGTAAAAAAGATTGCGCTGTTTTATATGTTTCAACCGATTTTTCCCCTATACAATCAGGAGGGCGTCTCCGTAGGGGCCGAAACGGTACCCTTCCGCGAGGGCGGTTTCATAAGCGTGCATCACCCCTTTATAGCCTCCGAAGGCCGCCACGCACATGAGCATGGTGGACTGGGGCAGGTGGAAATTGGAAACGATGGCATCCGGCACGGCATACTGGTACGGCGGGAAGATGAACTTGTTGGTCCAGCCGTCGTACGCGTTCACCTCGTGGGTGGTGGTGACATAAGTCTCCAGTCCGCGCATCACGGTGGTGCCCACGGCGACCACCTTTTTCCCGCTGCGCTTGGCTTTGTTGATGGTGGCGGCGGCTTCCTCTGTGATAATCAGGCGCTCGGAATCCATCCGGTGCTTGGACAGGTCTTCCACATCCACGGTACGGAACTGGCCGATTCCCATGTGCACGGTGATGAAGGTTTTCTCTATGTCCTTCAGGATCATGCGGTTGAACAGCTCGCGGCTGAAGTGGAGGCCGGCAGCGGGGGCGCTCACGGCACCCTCGTGGGCGGCGAAGATGGTCTGGTAGTTCTCGAAGTCTTCCGGGGTCACCTTCTCTTTTACCCATTCGGGCACGTAGGGCTCTCCCAGGGAGAAAAGCGCCTCCTTGAAATCCTCGTAGGAGCCGTCGAACAGGAAACGCAGGGTGCGTCCGCGGCTGGTGGTGTTGTCAATCACTTCCGCCACCAGGGATTCGTCTTCCCCGAAATAGAGTTTGTTGCCGATGCGGATTTTCCGGGCAGGGTCCACAATCACGTCCCAAAGGCGCTGTTCGCGGTTAAGCTCCCGCAGCAGGAGCACCATGATATCGGCTCCGGTCTTTTCCTTTTTGCCGTACAGGCGGGCGGGGAATACTTTGGTGTCGTTGAGCACGAAAGTGTCTCCTTTTCCGAAGTAGTCGATGATATCCTTGAACAGCCGGTGTTCCAGTTCTCCGCTGTCTTTGTGAAGGACCATCAGGCGGGCTTCGTCTCTCCAGCGGACAGGTTCCTGGGCGATCCGGCTCTTGTCCAGATCAAAGTTGAATTGGGATAGTTTCATACACGTTCGTATTGTGATACTCTTATAATACGGAAGTTATGAAAAAAAAGTTTCACCTTATCTGCGGTTCATGGCCTCCAGCTTTATCTGGGCACTCTGGCGGTCCTGCTCCGTCTCCCCGTATTTGGCCATTAAAGTCAAGTACTTCTTTTCCAGCTTGATATCTTTCGTGGAGCGGGCCAGGAGCATCCCGTTGCGGATGGCCGTGAGGTCTTCCGGGTGCTTCTTGAGCACGGCGTCGTATTGCTTGGCGGCTTTCTTGTATTCCTTTTTCACCAGGTAATAAGAGCCGATATTGTTCAGGAAAAGCGGGTTGTTCTTGCTGTAGCGCAGCAGATGTTCCGACAGGGCTTTGAAGGCTTCGGCCGAAGCGTCTGAGCCGATGCGGAAAATGGCGGCGCAGTAGTCCTGCATGAAAGCGTTGAATTCCTCGTCCCCCACTTTCTCCACCCCTTCGTAAGTCCAGGCCGGATGCTTCGTGTAGTGTTCGTCCACCAGGGCTTTGAGCTGCTGCAGCGTCATGTCCGGGCTCTCTTTCTCATAGGCGAGCATGGCGTTCAGTTTCAGGAAACGGTAGTCCAGTTTCCAGTTTTTCAGGGCGATGGCCTTGTCGATGGCGCTGTTGGCCAGGGCATACAGCTCGTCGTCGTAGAGGGTGTCTTCAAAGTAATTGCATTTGTTGCCCAGGGAGTCGGTCATGGGCAGGATGGGCGCTTTGCCCAGGTAGCGGTCTTTGGGCAGCTGAATCACCCGGGAGCTCTGGCAGCGGGCGAAACAAAAGGCGAAGCGGGCCAGCAGCTGCTGGTCGTCTTCGGGGAAGTCCGCCTCCCACTTGTCCAGCAGGGTTTCCACGCCCACGCCGGCGGCACCCACCCGGTCCACCAGGTTGGTGTAGCGGCGCAGGTACTCTTCCTTGGTGGTCTGCCCCGAGACGCTCAGCGCGCAGGCGGCCGCCAGGATAACGGCAGTGAAGAATCTTTTCATCGGATATCCATTTTAATACGTTTTGCTTTGGGATACAGGTTGTTGCAGCGGGATCCCAGGTTTTTGGCCTCTCCCAGGGGCAGGCCTTTGTAGCAGATGCACAGGGGACCCAGGGGAGCTTCCGGCGGCAGGCGGAGGGCGTCGCCGTGCAGATACTGCAGCGCCGTGGCCATGTCCGTTTCCCAGCGGGGGAGGGCGCTTTCCGGCCCGGCGGGGAGCTCGGCCCGGAAAAGGGCGAGGGGATTGGCGCGGCGAAGGCTGTCCAGGCTGCCCTTTTTCCGGAGGACGGCGGCGTACTGGCCTTCTCCTTTCACGCGCCCCGGCAGCATCAGGTAGCCGTATCCGGTGCGGAGGGCGGGATCCCATTCCCCCATGTCTTCGGTGATGGCGCCCAGCTGCTCCCGGGCCCAGGCGACGGTGCCGTCGTTTTCGGTCCGGTTGAAGGTGCAGGTGGAAAAGAGCAGATACCCCCCCTCCTTGAGGGTGGGCCAGATGTCGGAGAGGATCCTCCGGGCGCGTGCGGCGCAGAATTCCACCGTCTCCGGGCTCCAGTCTTCCACGGCCTTGGACTCTTTGCGGAACATGCCCTCGCCGGAGCAGGGGACATCGGCAAGTATGACGTCGAACAGCTCCGCGCTGCCGAAGGCCGACGGATCCCGGGACACGGTTCCCACCTGAGAGTCTCCCCAGGTGGCCGCGTTGGCCCTAAGGACACTGTAGCGTGCGCGCATCACCTCATTGGCCAGCAGGTACGATTTTCCGCCGTCGTGCGCCCGCAGGGAAGCGGCCAGGTCGGTGGTTTTGCCCCCCGGGGCGGCGCACAGGTCCAGCACCGAAAGCCCCTGAGGCAGACGCTCCAGAAGCAGCCTGAAAAGGTGGCCGGGGAACATGGCCGACGGATCCTGCACGTAATAGGCGCCGGCGTGGAACAAGGGATCCAGGGTGAATACGGGCCTTTCCGCAAGCAGGTAGCCGTAGGGGCTCCAGGGAACCGGCGTGGCGCCCTGGAAAGGGCATTCCCGCAGTTTGGCGGGGTTCAGCCGTACGCCCACGGAGGGTTCTTCCCCCAGGGCGTCCAGCACCCGGGGGGCTTCGGAAGGGCCGACAGACTCTTCCAGCAAGTGTATGAAACGGGGGTCAAACATTCCCGCCCGGCCACAGGTTCGGGTCCATGCCTTCCGGCATTTTGCCGTTGGAGGCATCTACAAGGCCGTCCACCACTTTGTCCAGGGCTTCCTTGATTTTGCCGGAGAGCATCATTTTCATCATCAGGTTCAGCTCTGCCTCCGCCTTGATCCAGAATTCCGTCTGGAAGGGGTCCTTGGCCGGTTCGAAGTGCAGCTCTATGTGGAAGGCGAACGGAGCGCCGTAATCTACCAGCTCTATCCGTGAGTAGGGAACCCGCTGGTGCACTTTTACGCCGATATTGAATCCCTGGATGGTGGCCGACAAGGTGTCGTAGGTGGCTTGGATCATGTCCTGCTTGTCCTGCGGGAGCATGCGCTGGAAATTCTGCAGGTCTACGAAGGACATATACAGCTCATAGGGCTGGCGGGAAACAATTCCGTGTTTGCTTTCTATTTCGGTCATAAGTTTATATCTTTGCAAGACGCAAATATAGCAAATTCCATGCACAAAATCTATTTTGGCAAACGTTCCATCATCATTTGCTCTCCGCAGGAGGAAGCCCTGCAAGATGCCAACTCCGTGGAATTCCATGTGGGAGAGGTGGTAGATGCCCATGCGCTGGTGCGCATGTTCGAGGTCCAGGATACCTTGTCCCGCATCTACGTCCCCTCCGAGGACATCGAGCGCGCCTACCGGAGGATTTGCTCGGAGTTCAAAGAGGTGAATGCCGCCGGGGGGCTGGTGAGCAACCGCCGGGGAGACTACCTGCTGATTTCCCGGAACGGCTACTGGGACCTTCCCAAGGGGCATCAGGAGCCCGGAGAAGACATCGAAGTGTGCGCCATGCGGGAAGTGCAGGAAGAAACGGGCGTGGAAGAGCTGGAACTGAGGCGCCTGATCTGCATCACGGACCATGTGTACTACCGGGACGACATTTGGCACCTGAAACACACCTGGTGGTACGACATGCTCTACACCAACCCCACAGACCTTACTCCCCAGCGGGAAGAAGACATCACCAAGGCGGCCTGGGTGGCCAAGTCTTCGCTGCCGCCTTTCCTGAAAAACACGTATCCTTCCATCGTGGAAGTGTTCCGCGAGGCCCGGATCTAGGCTTTTTTGGGGTGCTCTTTCTGATAGAGTTCCCAGCTGTTAAAGAGGTTCTGCCAAATCGCATACAGCCCGCCGGCCACCGAGGTGACCGGGGTCATGTAATTATAGCCCAGCCAGATCAGGAAACCGGTGTTTTTCTGGCCCAGGGACTGTCCCGCCGTGATGCGCTCCGCCGTATCGCGGCCCATCCTTCGGCCGGCGAAAAACTGCAAGGCGCAGCAGAGCAGGGAGACACCCACGATCCCGGCTACGGCTCCGGATCCCAGGCCGCTGAGCAGAAGGGCCCGCGTAGCCATGACCATGGCCAGGGTGAGGCCGATTCCCCAGATATAGAAGGAGTTGGCGCTCCAGCGCATGAGACGTCGCTGCAGCTTGTGCGTAGTGTAGCGGATGAGCCAGGCCACCAAACCGGGAAGGATGAGGACCGGGAACACTTTCAGGGCGATATGCCATACATACAGCCAGAAATCCATGCTCTCTGAGGGGTTCACCACGGGAATGACCAGCGGAATCAGGAATGTGGCCGCCACATTGATCATCACCACATAACTCACTGTCGCTGCCAGGTTTCCGCCCAGACGGTCCGTGATAACGCCGGCGGCCGACGCCGTAGGGCAGATCATGCATAGCATGGCGCACTCCAGCAGCATTTTCAGGGTGCCCGAAGTGATCAGGGCCAGGGCGGCGAAAACAAGGAACCCGCCCACCTGCACCAGCATGGCACCTATATGCCACCGGCTCAGTTTGATGTCGTGCGGGGAAATCTTGACAAATTGGAAAAACAGCAGGACGGCGATGACCAGGCGCTGGCCTTCCTGCACCACCGGATGCAGCCAGTGCCCCCATCCGTGGAAGGCGGGTGTCAGGTGATAGATGGTATAGAGGCTGATCCCCAGCACGATGGCTATGGGCAGCATCCAGTCTTTCAGGAATTTAAGCATTATGCGGGGTGAAGGTGGAGGTGATGGGGCGCAGCCATTTTTCCAGCAGCGGGTCTGTCACCCGCATGCACGCTCCGGTGAGAAGGGCCAGGATCAGCGTTCCTTCCCGGATCACAACCGTGCTGCCGTTGCCGGTGAGCAGGCCGAAAAACAGCCAGGCAAGCAGGGCGGTGACAGCGACCAGCGTGACATCGAAGATGATTTTCACCGTGCCGAAGGGCTTCTTGGTCTCGTCGGCGAGGATGGCGGTGGTCATGTCGCCGGCCAGGATCCAGCTGCGGCCAAGGACTTCCAGTTTAATGCCGATGGCGGTTACCACGACGGATGCCAGGCTGAGCAGGATCTGGACCGCATAGTTGGTGGCGGGGGCGTCGATGGAGTTGAACAGCCAGATGGCGCCGTCGCACATGTATCCGAATACAAATGCGGCGGGAATTTGCATCAGATATTTGAGCTTGAACCGTTTCCGGAGGATGACCAGCTGAATGAGGATAAACAGCAGGTGCATCATCCAGGTGAATGTGCCCACGGAGACTGCCGTCCATTTCAGGTTGAGGATGGTCGGCGGACAAGAGGGGGGCGCGATGCCCAGGTTGCTTTTGATGGAAAGCCCGACCCCCAGGGCAACCAGAACCAGGCCGACGGTGGATATTCCGTATCTTTGAACAAGTTCTTTCGCTTTCATGGGTGCAAATATCCACAATAATGTGTAATTTTGCAAATTGTATTCAGTTGGAAATACCAATAATACCATTATACCATGAAAAAGACAGTTTTGCTTATGTCAACGCTTCTGGCTTTTGCAGCCTGTGCCCCGAAGAGCGGCACGCCGGCCCTGGATATGTCCTATCTGGACACGTCCGTTTCGCCCAAAGAGGATTTCTATCAGTACTCTACCGGCGGCTGGCAGAAGAACAATCCCCTTCGGCCGGAATTCTCCCGCTACGGCAGCTTTGACGCCCTCCGCGAGAAGGCCCAGGAAAACCTGAATGCCCTGTTCGAGAGCATGACCACCCTGGAGGCCAAGCCCGGCTCCGTAGAGCAGAAAATCTCCGACCTCTACAAAATGGCCCTGGACTCCACCACCCGCAACAGCCTGGGGGCCAAACCCATCGAGCCCTATATCGCTGAAATCCAGGCCGTCAAGACCAAGGAAGAGCTCTCTGCCCTGCTTGGCAAGATGAGCCTTTACGGAGAAGGCGGCTTCTTCAGCGCCGGCGTAGAGGCAGACCTGGCCAACAGCGACATCCAGATCCTGTACATGGGCCAGGGCGGCCTGGGCATGGGAGACCGCGACTATTACCTCCTGGAGAGCAACCAGGCCCTCAAGGACGGTTACAAGGCTTTCCTGGTGAAGGCCCTGCAGCTCTCCGGCATCCCGGACGCCGAGTCCGTAGCCGAGAGCGACCTGGCCGTGGAAGATGCGATGGCCCAGATCTTCTGGACCCGCGAACAGAACCGCGACATGGCCGCCATCTACAATCCGATGAGCACCGACCAGATCTTCAAGGCCTATCCTGCCCTGGCGCTGGACAAGACCTTCGCCGCCTGCGGCCTGCCGGCCCAGGAAAAGGTGATCGTGCAGCAGCCTTCCTATTTCCAGGGCCTGAACGACCTGTTCAAGAAGACAGACCTCTCAGACCTTAAGAATTACCTGCTCTGCCAGTTCGTGAGCGGCAGCTGCGGCTCCCTCTCCGACGACTTCTACACCGCATCCTGGGAGTTCTTCTCCCACCAGATGGCCGGTGCCCAGGAGCAGCAGCCCCGCTGGAA
>CAMHST010000058.1 GCA_946187865.1 uncultured Bacteroidales bacterium | reverse complement strand
CCGCCGTATCCAAAGGACGGGTTGTTATAGTGTGTGCCAATGCGCGGATCCAAACCAACCCCTTCAATGATAGACTGCGTGTTGAGACCCTTCATTTCAGCATAGGTGTCCAGTTCGTTGAAGAAGGAGACGCGGAGGGCCAGGTAGGTGTTGGCGAAGAGTTTCACTGCTTCGGCCTCAGTTGTGCCCATAAATAGTACCGGAACATCCTGTTTAATGGCGCCCTCTTTGATGATAGAAGCGAAGATGTGGGCTGCTTCTTCAAGTGCGAGTTCATCGTAGCCTACGATGATGCGGCTCGGGTAGAGGTTATCGTAGAGTGCCTTGGATTCACGAAGAAACTCCGGGGCAAAAATAATCTTGGGCACAACCACCTTGAAGGTCCCGTCGGCCTGACGCTCCCGGTAACTGAATTTTTCGCGAACATGCTTGGTGTAACCCACAGGGATGGTAGATTTAATCACCATCACCGCATCCGGATTCACCTCCAGGACCAGCTCTATCACCTCCTCTACATGGCTGGTGTCAAAGAAATTCTTCTTTGAGTCATAGTTGGTAGGGGCAGCAATGACTACAAAGTCCGCATCTTTGTAAGCCGCCTTACCATCTAGCGTGGCAACAAGATTCAACGGCTTCTCTGCCAGATACTTCTCTATATATTCGTCTTGTATGGGAGAGGTCTTTTTGTTAATCTTCTCCACTTTCTCCGGCACAACGTCCACCGCCACCACCTCATGGTGCTGGGCCAAAAGGGTGGCAATGGAAAGGCCCACATAGCCGGTTCCTGCAACTGCAATCTTCATGGTTATCTTTTCTTTACTGTATTTCTTCCCGCATCCGCGCATAATGGCTCAGAATGGCAAAGAATTCATTCACCGCATCACTGCCTGACACGCCGTCCCGGAACTGGAACGTGATGTCGGCCTGTTTCACCTTGGCCGGATTTTTGTCCAGGGCCGCCTGCATCTGAATGGTGAGTTCACCGCCCCGCTTGGAGGCTTTTTTAAACTTCAGGTTCTTGATCTCGAAAGAAACGTTTTCCAGCGCCTCGTGCTGCTCCTTCACAATCCGGCACAGTTTCTTGTTGTAAGACGCCTGCTGGTAATTGTCCAGCAGATAGTGAAGGGCCCCTGAAAGGTGACGTCCCATCACCTGCTCATTCAGGGCACGGGTGTCGTAATCTGCCCCACCCAGCTCCAGCCCAATCTTTTCCCGGGTTTCCGCCACTTTCACGGAATCTGCCTTCTCCTTCCATTGCGCCTGCGAGGGCACAGCCCCAAAAAGCAGGGCCAATGCAATAAAAAATATTTTCATGGTTTAGTTTAACGTTCAACCCACCCACCCCAAAAACACAACACTTATATTCCTCCTCCGGAAGTGTACGAACCGGAGGAGGGACGGTAAGGCGGGCGGAACCGCTGTAAATGGGTTCCTGTCTTTGCGCCACTATGCACAGCAAGCGCGCAGACTGCCTGTTGTCCGGGCTGGGATAACAGACGCAAAGATAGCAAAAATATCCAAGAATAAGGCATTTTAACTTAAAGAATTGCGCCTTTTCCCTATTAAAACTTTTTAATTTCGCAGCCCCTCCAAAAATCCCACCTGGCACAGGGGAAAAGTGCGCAAAAAAACGTATCTTTGAACCCCTGAACATGGCGCACATGACACCCAAAGAGGCACTGAAAACATACTGGGGCTACGACAATTTCCGCCCCATGCAGGAAGAGATCATCGGCGAAGCCCTCGCCGGGCGGGACGTCCTGGCCATCCTCCCCACCGGCGGCGGCAAAAGCGTGTGCTTCCAGGTGCCGGGGCTCATCCGGGACGGCATCGCCCTGGTGGTGACCCCCCTCATCGCCCTCATGAAAGACCAGGTCCAGAACCTCCGGGACCGGGGCGTGCGGGCCATCGCCGTGCACGCCGGCATGGACCGCCGCCAGGTAGACCTTGCCCTGAACAACGCCGCCTACGGAGACTTCAAGTTCCTCTACCTGTCCCCGGAACGGCTCAATACCCAGCTCTTCCAGAGCTACTTAAGCGTGCTCAACGTCTCCTACATCGTCGTGGACGAGGCCCACTGCATCTCCCAGTGGGGGTACGACTTCCGCCCGGATTACCTCCAGATCGGGGAACTGCGCAAGAAAGTGGACGCCCCCGTGATCGCCCTCACCGCCACGGCCACCCCGGAAGTGGCGAAAGACATCATGGTGCGCCTGAAATTCCCGGAACCCAACCTCCTCAAGTCCGGCTTCGAGCGCCCCAACCTGAGCTACATCGTGCGCAAGACCCAGGACAAGGCCGGCCAGCTCAAAAGCATCTGCGAAGGGGTGAAAGGCAGCGGCATCGTGTATGTGCGCAGCCGCAGCCGGGCGGAAGACCTTGCCGCCGCCCTTCGCCAGGCCGGAGTCCAGGCAGACTTCTACCACGCCGGCCTGGGCGCCGCCACCCGCTCCCAGCGCCAGGAAGCCTGGAAGTCGGGGCAAACGCGCGTGATGGTATGCACCAACGCCTTCGGCATGGGCATAGACAAGGCCGATGTCCGCTTCGTGGTGCACGCAGACCTCCCCGAAAGCCCTGAGGCCTATTTCCAGGAAGCGGGGCGCGCCGGCCGCGACGGCAATCCCTCCTGGGCGGTGCTCCTGTGGAACGGCACAGACCTCAGGCGTTTACGCCAGGTACAGGAAGTCTCCTTCCCCTCCGTGGAATTCATCGAAGACATCTACCAGAAGATGCACGTCTTCTTCGAAATCCCCTACGACTCCGGCATGGGACGCATGCTTAAACTGGACCTCGCAGCCTTCTGCAAGCGCTTCGGCCTGCAGAAAGCCCCCGTGTGGTATGCCGTCAAATACATCGAGCGGGAAGGCCATTGGAGCCTGGCGGAAGACATGGACATCCAGACCCGCGTACAGATTCTCACGGAGCGCCAGGCCCTTTACGCCACAGACCTTCCCTCTCCGGAGATGCCCGGCCTGCTGGAAGCCCTCATGCGCAGCTGCACGGGCGTTTTCTCCTTCCCCGTAGGGATCGATGAGGAACTTATCGCCGCCCGCATCGGCACCTCCGTCCCTCACCTGAGGGAACTGCTGTATCAGCTGAGTATCAATCACATCATCAAATACATCCCGGCCGACCACGCCACGGTGCTGTGCCTCCACCACGAGCGCCTTCGCCCCGGCAACGTGCAGCTCACCCCCACCCGCCTGCAGATGCTGAAAGAGGCCTCGGCGCGGCGGATGCGGACCATGGCCGGCTTCGTGGAAGAAGAGACGGAGTGCCGCTCGCAGTACCTGCTCCGTTACTTCGGCCAGGAAGAGTCCGCCCCCTGCGGAAAATGCGACGTCTGCCGCGCCGCCGCCCGGCCCGTCCCCGGCATCCGGGAAAAACTCCTCCGCCTCATCGGGGAGCGGGAAGGCAACTACACCCTTCGGGAACTGCGCAGCGCCTTCGAGCCCGGAGACCGCAGTTATCTGGACGTGCTGCGGGAGATGATAGACCGGCAGGAGGTTCCTCCGTATTCCGAATAATTTCCGTATCTTTGCGCCCTGCATGGCCAAGAACAAGTACAAAGATATCCTGCTGGAGCGCATCCGCGGCGGTGCGCCCCTCACCCTGGGGCAGCAGCTCACGCTGAGCCTCATGCTCAGCTATCCGGCCATCCTGGCCCAGCTTTCCTCGGTGATGATGCAGTACATAGACACCTCCATGGTGGGCCACCTGGGCCCGGCCGCGGGAGCGTCTATCGGCCTGGTATCCACTTGTTTATGGCTTATGGGCGGGTTTGGCATGGCGGCCACCAGCGGCTTCTCCGTGCAGGTGGCGCACCACATTGGCGGCAACGACTTCCGCGGCGCCCGGGACATCCTTCGCCAGGCGCTGGTGTGCGTGCTGGCCTTCAGTGGGGTCATCGCCCTGGCGGGGGTGGCCGTTTCGGGACAGCTGCCTTACTGGCTGGGCGGCACGGACGAGATCGCGGCCGACGCCTCCCGCTACTTCCTCATCATGTCCCTGTTCATGCCTGCCATGCTCATGGACTGGACCTGCGCCGCCATGCTGCAGGCCAGTGGCAACATGAAGGTACCCAGCATCTTAAGCATCGGCATGTGCCTGATGGACGTGGCGTTCAACTACCTGTTCATCTACAAGCTGGAAATGGGCGTGGTGGGAGCGGCCATCGGCAGCGGCCTGGCAGAGGTCATCACCGGAGTGCTTATGTTCTCCTTCCTGGCATTCCGCTCCCCGGAGCTTCGGCTCACCCAGGAGCGGGGCAGTTTCCGCCCCACGGAGCCCGTTATCCGTAAAGCGCTGAACATCAGCGGCCCCATGGCCCTGCAGAACATCCTCATGCGGGGCGGATACATTGCCGCCACCGTGATTGTGGCCCCCCTCGGGACCATCTCCATCGCCGCCAATTCCTTCGCCATCACGGCAGAGAGCCTTTGCTACATGCCCGGGGCCGGCATTGCCGACGCCGCCACCACGCTCGTGGGCCAGTCTATCGGCGCCCGGCGCAAGGAGCTGGCCCGGCGCTTTGCCTGGATCAACACCTTCATGGCCATGGGCATCATGGGCTTCCTGGCAATTCTGATGTACATTTTCGCCCCCCAGATGATGGGGCTTCTCTCACCGGATGCGGAAGTCATCGCCCTGGGTGCCCGTGTCCTAAGGATCGAGGCCTTTGCGGAGCTAGGCTACGCCGCCGCCATGGTGGCCTACGGCGCCTGCGTGGGTGCCGGAGACACCAAGTGGCCCAGCGTCATGAACTTCGGCTCCATGTGGGTGGTGCGCATCATCCCCGCCATCTTCCTCACCCGCGCCTACGGCCTGGTGGGCTTCTGGATCTGCATGGCGGTGGAACTCACCTTCCGCGGGGCCATTTTCCTGGTGCGGCTGTACCGGGGGAAGTGGCTGAAAAACGCTTTTTAAAGAGACAGCAGCGGAGACGCTTCTCCCCGCCTGAGCACCCGGAGGGCTATGCTTCCGGGCTCCACTCCGGCCGACTTCAAAGCGGCGGCGGTGCAGTCGTAGGCCAGCTGCGGGGTGTTGTTGTTGCCGCTCAGGTGGCACAGGAAAATCTGCCGGAGCCCCGGATGCAGGAGGCCTTGCACAGCGCGGGCACAATCGTCGTTGGACAAGTGCCCGGCTCCCCGCACAATGCGGTTCTTAAGCTCCTGCGGGTAGCTGCCGCCCAGGAGCATGTCCACGTCGTAATTGGACTCGATCACCAGCGTAGTGGCCTGGGAGCCCCATTTCATGGCCTCCGGGGGCACGTGGCCCAGGTCTGTCATCAGGACAAAGAGGTCGTCCGCGCAGCGGATGGCGTAGCCCACCGTCTGGGTGGCGTCGTGCGGCACCTCGAAGTACTGCACGTCAAAGTCCGGTGTCACGGGATTCCACACGCCCCGCTCCAGATTCTGCCGGCACGCCCCTATCCAGGCCGATGTAAACGGATGCCGGGACAACGCCCCGTGCAGTACGGGGGTGGTCCAGACCGGCATTGAGAGCCGTTTGCAGAAAGAGCCCAGGCTGCGGATGTGGTCTCCGTGGTCGTGGGTCACCAGCACGGCGGAAATCTGCTCCAGGGAAAGCCCCACGGCATCCAGCTCCTTTTTCACCCGCCGGAAACTCACGCCGGCGTCGATCAGGATGCCGGAACGCGGGCCCAGAAGCAGCGAACAGTTCCCGCAGCTGCCGCTGGAAAAGCTGATGAAGCGCATCATGGCTGTTCCTCCTGCTTGCAATAGCGGGCAATGGCGGGATAGGCCGCCTCTACGCCCAATTCTCCGGCACGGGACAGGTCTATGCAGCCTTTCTCCTTGTCTTTCAGGTAAATCAGGACCAGGGCACGGTTGAAGTAGGCGTCGGCCATCCACGGGTACTGCTGGATGGCCCGGTCGTAGCTGTCTATGGCCTCCACGTAACGGGAGCTGAGCACGTACAGGTTCCCCAGGTTGAACTGGATGTAAGGGAAGGCGGGCAGCAAGGCCGCCGCGGCTTCCATATCCTGCAGGGCCTCGGAGTAGTCGTACTCCTGGGTCACCTGCTCCCGCACGCGGGCGCGAGTGTTTTTCTGGTCGTCCATCGTGAGGGTCTGCACGTTGGACTCGAAGCTGGCGATGAACTCGATCATCTCTGCCCGGAGTACGCCCCGGTTCATCAGGTAAAAAGCCTTGTAATAAGCGTCGTAGGGGTCTGTGCCCTCGGTTTCCGCCGCCTTGGAGAAATGCTGCAGCGCCTGCGAGAACTGCCGCTCTCCCACGTCTTTTAGGCCTTTTAGGAATTCGGCCGACGGGCCCGTCCCTTCGCTGAGCACCGCCGCCCAGGCTTCCGGGTTCTGAACGGCCGTCGCTTCCGTGCCACGCTCCGACGACACCTCCACCGGCAGCGGCAACCCGCCCAGGAACTGGTCCAGGAGGCGGTTTTCGTAGCGGTGGGCCAGGGCGTAGTTGGTGTTGTCGGCCTGATCCGTGAGTACGAACCTGTACAGGGGCTTCAGGTTGATGTCCACGTCCCGGTGCCGGAGCATCTCGTTGTCGAACCCGCTGCGGGCAAAGTCGGCGTCCAGGGCCAGCAGGCTGCTGTATTTCTTGGTGGTGTCGGCAAAGTTCGCGCCCTCGGCGGTGCTGGTGCGGTATTCGGCCACCTTCCGCCGGGCAGTGTTGTAGTCTTCCCGGGATGCCCGGGTCATGCCCATCTGCAGCTCCACGTAGGCCCGGTTCTGGTAGGCTTTGGCGAAGTCCGGATACAGGTCGATGGCCTTGTTGTAGTCGGCCAGGGCGTCGTCCCATCGGCCCATGTCGATAAAGAAGCCCGCCCGGTTGAAGTAGGCCAGCACGTTGCCCGGATTGATGGCAATCACCCGGTCCATGTCTGACAAGGCGCTCTGGTAGTCCCCCACCTGGGCACTGAGCAGGCTTCGGTTATACAGGGTGAGGGCGTTGCCGGGCTCGTAGTCCAGCACTTTATTCAGGTCTGCCATGGCGGCGTTCAGGTTGCCCTGCTCCGAGTGCACCAGGGCCCGCTGGAAATAGGCCAGGGTAAGGGTGGAGTCCAGTTCAATGGCATGGTTGTAGTCTTCCATGGCCTCCCCGAAGGCGCCCTGCGAGGCCTTCAGCCCGCCCCGCCGGATATACCCCTCCGGTTCAAAGCGGTCCAGGCCGATGGCTTTGTCGTAATCCTGCAGCGCCTTCAAAGTGTCTCCCAGGAACAGATAGGAGGCCCCGCGGTTCAGGTAGCTGGACGGGTCTTTGGGCTCCTGGCGGATGTACTTGTCGAAGTCCTGGATGGCGCGCTCGAACTGCCGGCTCAGGAAGTACGTCACCCCGCGGGTAAAGTACAGGCCGGAAGAGCCCGGCCGCAGGCGGATGGCCTCTTCCAGGTCCCGCAGCGCCTGGTCGTAATCGCCTGAGCGGCTTTCCGTTATGGCCCGGTAATGATAGCCGGAAGTGAACACCGGATTCAGCCGCACCGACGTGGAAAAGTCCGTCCGTGCGCCCCGGATGTCCCCCAGGTTGTACTTGGCTATGCCCCGGTAGAAGAACGTCCAGTGGTCCGTCGTGTCCAGCTGCGCCAGGATGTTGAAATTGGCCACCGCATCCTGCAGCCGCCCCTCCTGCAGCGCCATCCTCCCCCTGAACGAAAACACATCCTTGTCGTACTGCCCCCAAACCGCCACCGGCCACAACACCCCCACCAGCAGCACCGCCGCAACCACCGCCGCAACCCGCCGCACCATCGCAACCACCGCAATCACCGCCGCAAGCCACCGTACCATCGCAACCCGCCGCACCGCGGCTCTCACCGCAGTTCTCACCGCAGCTCTCACCGCCGTGGCTTGCACAGCCTCGGCTCTAGTTGCCATGGCTTGCGATGCCGTGGTTTGCACAGCCTCGGCTTTTGTTGCCGTGGCCTGCGATGCCGTGGTTTGCATAGCCTCGGCTCTAGTCACCGTGGGACTCAGTGTCTTATGAGGTGTCGTTTTCAATTCGGTTTCGGTGGTTTCTTCGGCAAACCTTCAAAAAAATTTTCATTTCAGCGCTGAAATATCTAATTTCGCGCCAAATGACAAAGATAGCAAAAATATTTGTCTTTTCAGCGTTGCTCGCAGGTCTTCCCCTGGCCGCCGTGGAGCCGTCATTTGCCTCGGCGGGAACCTCTTCGGCCTCCTCGGAGACGGTCGGCATCGGCCATCACCCCGCCGTGGAACCGTCATTTGCCTCGGCGGAAACCTCTTCGGCCTCTTCGGAAACGGTCGGCATCGGCCATCACCCCGCCGTGGAGCCGTCATTTGCCTCGGCGGAAACCTCTTCGGCCTCCTCGGAGATGGTCGGCATCGGCCATCACCCTGCCGAGGGACCGTCGGCCGGGACACTTCCGGCATTGCCGGTGCGGGTCACCGTGAGCACCCTCAACGCAGAGGCCGTGCTGGATTCCACCGTCCTCCGGGCGCAGGTGGAGTACCTGGCCGCCCCCTCCACCGGGGGCCGCGTCACCGGCACCAAAGGTTCGCAACGGGTCATCGGCTGGATCGGCGAGCACTTCCAGAACATGGGCCTGGACCCCATCGCGGGCACGTATTACCACGGCTTCCGGACATCGGCCGGGACCTTCGGCAGAAACGTAATCGGCTGTATCAAAGGCACTTCCACGCAGGAGCGATACATCGTCGTCATAGCCCACTTCGACAACCTGGGCACCCTGAACGACACCTTTTACCCCGGGGCCGACAGCAACGCCTCCGGCGTAGCCGCCCTGCTGGGCCTGGCCCGGATGTTCGCCGAAATGCGCGACTGCGGCAAAACCTACGGCCACAGCCTCCTCTTCGTCGCCCTGGACGCCAAAGAGCAGGGCATGGCCGGGGCCGATGCCCTCCACTCCCTCCTCTCCCGCCGCGGCATGCAGGCCGACCTGATCGTGAACCTGGACCAGCTGGGCTCCTCCCTCGCCCCCCTGCACAAAGACCGCCCCGACTACCTCATCATGCTCTGCGACAGCGCCCCCAACCCTTCCGCCGGGCGAACGTCTGCGAGCAGTTATCGGCTTACACTGGAACGGGCAAACATTGCGCCCGGACTGGAATTGGACCTGGGCTTCGACTACTACGGAAGCCGTGACTTCACCCGGCTGTTCTACCGCAACATCTCCGACCAGCGCGTGTTCCTGGAGCACGGCATCCCCGCCGTCATGTTCACCTCCGGCATCACCCTCAACAACAACAAGCCCCACGACACCCCCGACACCCTGGACTACACCCTCCTCACCCGGCGCGTCCGACTCATCTTCCACTTCCTGCACCGCCTGCTGTAGCCCATCCTCCGTCAGCCGTCCCCGCCATGCATCCCCATCTGTCGTCCCCACCTGGCATCACCGTCAGGCTTCCCTGTCGTGTACCTCCGTCAGCCGCCCCCGCCTGCAGCACTCATCCTGCACACACTCAATCACTTACGTATTTATTGGTGCAATTTTAGTTGCACCAATAAACCAGAAAACGTATCTGTATCAAGCATTTAACTGCTGCACAAACTCACCTCAACCGCCACGCAACACCTCAATTGCCACGCACCCCCTCCTCACCCAACGCGTCCGACTCATCTTCCACTTCCTGCACCGCCTGCTGTAGCCAATCCTCCTTCAGCCGTCCCCGCCTTGCTTCCCCATCTGTCGTCCCCACCTGGCATCCCCGTCAGGCTTCCCCTTTAGGTGCCCCGCCTGCAGCACTCATCTTACACTCGCTCAACCACTTACGCATTTATTGGTGCAATTTTAGTTGCACCAATAAACCAGAAAACGTATCTGTATCAAGCATTTAACTGCTGCACAAACTCACCTCAACTGCCCCGCAACCCTCAACAATCGCAGCCGCACCCCAACCTCAACAACCGCCGCAACGCCTCCCCAACAGCCGCCAAAAACAACTCAGCAGCCCCCAGCAACGCCCCCCCTCGCAAAACTCACAAGTCAGCGAGAACATATTTCCAGATTTATATTTATCTTTGCAAATAAACCAGATTTCTATGTTAGGTGTAATAGTTCCCCACGGCGATGACCGGCTGTTCGGCGCCCTGCTCTGTCAAAAAGAAAAGCAATTCAAGGTCTATGTCCCCTCGAATAATAGCATAGCGGAAGCATATGAGTCCCAATTGGTTATCAGCCATGGAGGACTGGCCGATGTCCAGGAACCCTATGTATGGATTCTGGAGCCCGGCGCCCTGCCGGACCAAGACTTTATCCGCCGTGCCTGCCGCACTGTCGGCCGACACCCCGAGTTTGACGTTTATCACGCCAATCTCACTGAAGGAGAAGAACTTCCGCGCGTCACAAAAAAGGAAAAACTCTTCCATAAACTTGTCCTCGAGCATGTTCCCGTGCCGCTTTCCTCCTGCGTTTTCGTCACATCCATCCTGAAGGAAAAGGCAATTCTCCGGGCCGATGGAAGCATCGACTCCCTGCCCACGGTACTTGCCTGCGCATCGGCCCGCGGCCTCCGGAACATCTGGCATCAAAAACTGATTTGGCAGGCTCCCGTACCGCCGACCGATCCGGTATCGGTGGAAAAACAAATCCGGGAACGCCTGGACTTCCTCCACTGGACGGAACAGTTTTACGGAGCCGACTACCCCCTGGGCACAGGGGATCTGCTTGACTTAATTGCCGTCGAGCTGGCGAAACTGTTCCCCAGCTACTCAGAGGAAGCGCTCAAAGAGCAGATGCTCAGTTTCCAGGTGGCCTCCGGAGCCGTGCGTAAACTGCGTGCATCATCGGCCCTCAAAAGCGCAATCAAAGCCCGTCAGCAAGCACTCAGACAATAGCCTGCAGCACTCAACGATCTGAATATCATCAAGTTATATGTTTATTGGTGCACAAAAAATTGCACCAATAAACAGCGAATCGGCTATAAGTCAAGCACTTAAGTGCATCAAAAAGCCGATAGCCGACATCGTCCCAAACCTTCCCTAGCCCCAAAACAGCACTCCCCGGCAGAACGTCGCGGCGGCGAAAAACCGGCCGGAACAAGAAAAAAAATCGGCCGGAACAAGACAAAATCTCGGCCCAAACAAGAAAAAAATCGGCCGGAACAAGACAAAAATCGGTTAAAACAGACAAAAATCGGTTAAAACAGAAAAAAAGACTTTATTTTTCAACCGATGCTGGA
>CAMHST010000057.1 GCA_946187865.1 uncultured Bacteroidales bacterium | reverse complement strand
GCTATCGCAAAACTTAACGATGTTCCTACCTCCCCGCAGAAGATGCGTCTGGTGGTTGACACCGTACGTGGCCAGGAGGTGAACCACGCCCTGGATCTTCTCCACTATTCCAAGAGAGAGGCTTCCGTGCGTCTGGAGAAACTCCTCAAGAGCGCTATCGCCAACTGGGAAGCCAAGAACCCGGAGCAGGCAAAGCAGCTGGAAAGCGGCAACGTGTTCATCAAAACCATCATGGTAGACGAGGGTCGCACCCTGAAGCGTATCCGTCCCTGCCCCCAGGGCCGTGCCGGACGTATCCGCAAGCGTTCCAACCACGTCACCATCGTACTTGACGTCAAAAAAGCAGTGGAGGAATAAGCAATGGGACAGAAAACTAATCCTATCAGCAACCGTATCGGTATCACCCGTGGTTGGGACTCCAACTGGGTAGGCGGCAACTACGCCGAGAAAATCGCCGAGGACTACGAAATCCGTAAATACCTGGGCAGCCGTCTGGCCAAGGCCAGCCTGTCCCGCATCATCATCGAGCGCACCCTCAAGCTCATCACTGTGACCATTCACGCCGCCCGTCCGGGTGTCATCATCGGAAAGGGTGGTCAGGAAGTGGACAAACTCAAGGAAGAGCTGAAGAAAGTGACCAAGAAAGATGTCCAGATCAACATCTTCGAGGTAAAGCGCCCTGAGGTGGATGCCACCATCGTGGCAGACAGCATCGCCCGCCAGATCGAAGGCCGCGTGAGCTATCGCCGCGCCATCAAGATGGCCATCGCCACCGCCATGCGCGTGGGTGCAGAGGGCATCAAGGTCCAGATCAGCGGTCGTGTCGGCGGCGCCGAAATCGCCCGCAGCGAAATGTTCAAGGAAGGCAGGACTCCGCTCCATACCTTCCGTGCCGATATCGACTACGCCCTGGCCGTGGCTCACACCCAGATGGGTACCATGGGTATCAAGGTGTGGATCTGCAACGGTGAGAAGTACGGCAAGCAGGATCTTTCCCCGAACGCCGGATTCGCATCCAACGTGGCTGCCCCCGGTGCCGGCCGTCGTGAAGGCGGACGTGACCGTAGGGACCGCGGTGACCGCGGTGAGCGCGGCGAGCGCGGTGGCCGCGGCGGCCGTCGTGGCGAAGGCCGTGGCGAGCGCCGATAAGCCAATTGCACACAACACCCTTATAGAAATGGGCGGCCGGTATGTAACGGTCGCCCATTTTAGGAACAATAGAGAGTTTTTTGTAATTTTGTACATTAATAATCATCAAGGATATGAAAGGCAAAGTAGTTTTGTTCATGGCCGCCCTGACGCTGTTTGCGGCCTGCAATACCGGAAAGAAAACCGTCATCAAAGGAAGCTTTTCCTCGGCAGAGAATGCGCCCGCCACGCTGAACATTCTGGTGGGTAACGCAGTAGACACCCTGATCCGCGTGAACGGCGACAAGTTCGAAGCCCGGATCCCTACCAACAAGATGGCTTTTTCTTATATTATCTGCGACAGTCAGCCGCTCCGCTTTGTGGCCGACGGCTCCACCCTTACCGTGGATTTCGTGAACAAGACGGTCATTTCGTCGGATGAAAACGGCATCACCAGCCGGATGAACGCCTTCGACCGTTGGGAGACCGACTTCAGAAACGAGTTCCGCAGCAAGATCGCCGGCCTTTCGGAGGAAGAGCGTCAGGCCTATGCGACGGAGGCCATCGAAACCCAGAACGCCTATCTCCGCCAGCTCATCCAGGAGAATTCGGACAATGTGATTGCCCTGATGTGCATCGACAAGTTGAACCTGCCCACGCTGGAGGAAAAGGTGGAACTGCTCAATACCCTTGCCCCCAGCCTGAAGGAAGACCCTTCCATCGCTGTCATGATCGAGGACTATACCAACCTGGCCGCTACGGCAGAGGGCAAGATGTTCCGGGATTTCACGGTGGTCCAGGATGCCGAACACCCGGATTCAACCACGGTGAAACTCTCTGACTATGTGGGCAAAGGCAAATATATCCTGTTGTACTTCTGGGCTTCCTGGGACAGGACCTACCTTGAGGAGTCGCTTTACCTGAAGCCTGCCTATGACAGATTCCGGGGAGACCGGTTCGACATGGTGGGCGTTGCCATTTCCGATAAGCCGGAACAGAGCCGGGCTGCCGCCGAACAAATAGGCTTCACCTGGGACCAGGTGGTTAGTCCCGGAGAGGAGCCGGCAATCCTTTACGGTATCCAGTCTGTCCCGCATATGATTCTCTTCGGCCCGGACGGGACCATCCTTAAGCGCGGCATCCGTGCCCAGGACCTGACGACGGTCCTTTCCGAAACCCTGGCCCAGTGACCGTCAGGGAAAAAATAGCGTTATTCCCTCATTCCCCCGGCGTTTACAGATATTACGACGCCGAGGGAAAGGTGATTTATGTGGGCAAGGCCAAAGACCTGCACAAGCGGGTGGCGCAGTACTTTGTCCCGCCGGAGCGCCTGAACACCAAGACGCGCATCCTGGTAAGCAAAATCGCAGATGCCCAGTTCTCGGTGGTGGACTCCGAGGCCGACGCCCTCCTGCTGGAGAACAACCTCATCAAGCAGTACAAGCCCAAGTACAACATCCTCCTCAAGGATTCCAAGACCTATCCCTGGATTTGTGTCACGGGAGACGATTTCCCGAAGGTGTTCATCACCCGGCGTATGGAAAAAGGGAAGGGGAACCGGTACTTCGGCCCGTACAGCAGTGTCATGCACGCCAGGAATCTGCTGGATTTCTTCGGCGAGATGTACCCGCTCCGCACCTGCAACCTGAAAATCACGTCGGAGGCCATCCTTCGGCACAAGTTCCGCCCCTGCCTGAACTTCCATATTGGCCGGTGCAAGGCTCCCTGCGTGGGCAATATCTCCAAGCAGGAATATGGTGCCAACATAGACGAAATCGTCCATATCCTGAGCGGCCGGGGCGGGGAAGTGATCCGCCATTACAAGCAGCTCATGGCCGACGCTGCCGCTCGGCTGGACTTTGAACAGGCTCAGGAGCTCAAGGAAAAGATGCAATCGCTGGAGAAGCATTACGCCAAGAGCATCATCACGTCGGCCGCCGATACCGATGCCGATGTCTTCTCGCTGGTGTTCGACATGAACGAGGCGTACGGCAACTTCCTGCGCATTCGCAGCGGGGCCATTGTGCAGTCGCTGAACCTGGCTTTCCGCAGCCAGATCGAGGAAGAGCGCGGCACCATGCTTTCTACGTTTATCGGCGAAATCGAGGACAAATTCGGGGCGCTTTCCCCGGAGGTGATCGTCCCCTTCCTCCCGGACGTGGAGATAGAGGGGGTGGAATTCAAGATTCCCCAGCGGGGCGACAAACTCGCGCTTCTGGAACTCAGCGCAAAGAATGCCAAGGAGTTCCACTTCAATTCCATCAAGCAGCGGGAGCATACAGACCCGGACGCCTGGCGCATGAGTGTGATGGAGGATTTGCGGAAGGCTTTGGGAATGAAAGAATTGCCAAGGCATATGGAGTGCTTCGACAACTCCAATATCCAAGGAACCAATCCCGTGGCCTCCTGCGTGGTGTTCCGCGATGCCCAGCCTTCCAAGAAAGATTACCGTCGTTTCAAGATCAAGACGGTGGTGGGCGCCAACGACTATGCATCCATGAAAGAGGTGGTAAACCGGCGGTATTCCCGGATGCTGGCCGAGTCTCCGGAAGACCTTCCGCAGCTGGTTGTCATCGACGGCGGCAAGGGACAGCTGGAATTCGCCCATCAGGCTCTGGCCGAACTGGGCATCCTGGACCGGCTCATGGTCGTGGGTCTGGCCAAACGCCTGGAAGAGGTGATCCGGGTGGGGGATCCGTATCCCCTCTTCCTGGACCGGAACTCCCAGGCGCTCAAGGTGCTCCAGCAAATCCGGGACGAGGCTCACCGCTTCGGTATCACCTTTCACCGGAACCTCCGCTCCAAGGCGGCCATCCAGAGTGCCCTGCGGGAAATCAAGGGTGTGGGAGAGAAGACCGAACAGCGCCTGCTGCTGCACTACGGCTCCGTTTCCAGGATTGCATCGGCCCCGTTGGAAGAGCTTTCCGCCCTGGTTGGTGCGGACCTGGCCATGCACATACATGATTACCTGAATACATGAACGAGAAACAATTCAACCGGTATTTCAATGCCTTCATCCTGATTGGGATGGCGGTGGTGACCGTCCTGGTTACGGCCATGAAACTGCGCAGTGCGCCTGCGGGGCAGACGCCGTGGCTGCTGGTGTCGGCTTTCGGCTCGCTGATGGGCGTATTGGCCACGGTATGTTCGGCTAATGGATGGATTATCACTTTCCTCTTCGGTTTCCTGGATGTATCCATTTATGGAGTGTCCTGCTGGATGAATTGGCTGGACGGAGGGTCCGGGCTGGGGAATGCGCTGCTGCACTTCCTGTATTTCGTTCCCATGCAGCTGGTGGGGTTCCTGCAGTGGAAACGGCGTGGGGCCAAGGGAGAGTCGAAGGTGAAGGCCCGCAGGCTCTCGCCCAAGATGCGCTGGGCCTGGCTGGGCATCACCCTGGCTGCCACCGCCGTGTTGTATCTGGTGCTGCTCCGCTTCGACCGCAGCGCCGCACAGGGATTCCTGCGCGTGGCCGTGCTGCTGGATGTGGTTCCGCTGGTGTGCAACATCATCGGCCAGCTCCTCATGTCCACGGCCTATATGGAGCAGTGGATCTTCTGGATGGCGGTGAACGTCACCTCTATAGGCTTGTGGGCTTTTTCCGATGCGTCCTTTGCGCCGGTGTACCTGGTGAAGTACAGCTTCTATCTGCTCAATTCCTTCAACGGACTCCGGATCTGGTATAATCTGAGCCGTCCCGAGACTTCGGACCAGAAGGGGGGAAACGGCGTAAAAAAGGCAGGGTTTTCTTTTTAAAAAAATTATTATTACCTTTGCACACTTATTGCTTTGGAACAAAAGTAAAAAAACGTTATAAACTTTAAACCGATCTTATTATGACTAAGGAAGAAATCGTAAAGCAAGTCAAGGACATCATCGTTGACAAGCTTGGCGTAGAGGAGTCTGCAGTCACTGAGTCTGCCAGCTTCACCAACGACCTCGGCGCCGATTCCCTGGACACCGTAGAGCTCCTGATGGAGTTTGAGCGTGTGTTCGGCATCAAGATTCCCGATGAGGAAACCAGCGGTATCGCCACTGTCGGCGACGCCATCGCCAAAGTTGCAGAGAAGGTAGGTGAGTAATTCTCCCTTCCCGCCTTGCAAAGGCAAATAAGAATCCCCGGTCAAAAACCGGGGATTTTTTTATTCTTTGGGAAGGGCGAAGGTGACGCGGAACTTCGGGGGATTCTTTGACTGCGGGCCGCAGAGCTTGCCGCAGTAGTAGCGGTCTTTGTCCAGTTCCGTGTTGTAGCTGTACTGCTGCTGGCTCTGGGCGGCCATCATCTGGGCCAGCATCATGTAGCTGTAATAGTTGGAATAGCCGCCGTAACCGCCGTAGCCGCCATAACCATAACCACCATAGCCGTAGCCTCCGTATCCGTATCCGCCATAACCGCCATAACCGCCGCCGTACAGGCTGTTGTAGTACATGGCGTACATCATCTGCTGGTAGTAGGAGTTGTCCACGCCGCTGGCCTCCGCCACTTTTTCCGTGTGGATGGTCAGGAGCCAGATATCCGCATCCGTGGCGGTATCCAGGTCTGTGCGGCGGAGCACTTCCTGCAGGTGGTAGGTGATGTCGGGGGAGTACACCATGTTGGAGCGGTCGATGTCTCCCTGGTCTTCGGTGCTCACACTGGCATCCGTGAGGCCGGCGAAGGAAATGGACTCTACGCCGTCGCTGTCTTTGAAGAGGGTTCTGACGGTGGGACTGAGGACGCTGGGAAAGTATTTCATGTCCAGATAGTCTTCCGGCATTTCAAAGGGCAGGATGATGGAACCTTTTACAACGATGGCTTTCTTCGGGTCTCCGCCTTTTTCCAGAATGGCGTCCGTGGTTTTCTCCTGCAGTTCGCGGGCAAGGATGACAGGCTTGAGCCCGCCGCCGCCTTCTACCAGGATCATATCCGAAGCGGGCTGCTCCACAGTGGTATGGGTGGTGCGGTTGAAGGCATACTGATAGAAGCGGTTGCCGGCGTCGGTGCTTTCCTTTTCGTCCAGGAATTCAGGCTCTCCGGCCAGGAACACGAAGGTGGAGTCTTTGTTCACGCCGTTCCAGGTGGAATTCACCCGGAGCAGGGCCAGGTTGTTGTTGCGGTAGAACTGGTTGCTGGCAACGGACAGGGCCGACAGGTTGAACAGGTTGATCCTTCCGCCGTTTCCCTCGGGGACGTCTGTGCGGATGTGGATGCCGGGCAGTTTCTTGATATATTCGTCGTATTTGTTCACCCCGTTTTCCGACACCCGGTCCCTGAGGACGGGCCCAAGGGAGGAAACGACATCTACATACTTCTGGGCGAACTCCTGGGTGAAGTAGAAGGAGAGCGGGCTGCTGCCGTTGACAACGGGCAGGCCGTCGGTGATGAGGGTTTCCCCGTGGGGGATGCTCCGGGTGGTGTTCCGGTCCGTAAGGCTCAGGGGCTCTGTCAGTTCCGTCACGTAGAGATTCTGCAGGATGGAGCGCTGGCTGTCGTCGGCGCAGGAGACGGTGTCTGCCTCGAAATAAAGGTCGAAGCTGATGGCCTTGGGGTTGGTCCCCATATCCAAGGTATCCAGGGCGGGAATCAGGGAGAAGGCGCTTTCCCGGGTGGTGAGGCCGAATACGTCGTCCCGGATGGCACCGATGGTGATGCGGGAATCCGAGAATCCGGAAAGGTCGCTGGAGGCCTTCATCTGGATCTCTTCCAAGTTGAATTCTACGGTATAGGTGTTGAACAGGCGGCTGTAATCTACCAGCTCCTGTCCTAAAGATTTGTCAGAATCCGTGCAGGCGGCTCCCAGCAGGACTGCGGCTGCCGCACAGGGGATCAAAGCGCGTAACTTCATTTTAGCAGATTGTCATAAAAGGCGTTGTAGCTGTCCATGTAGCTGCCGTCGGCATAGGAATCCTTCTGGTAAGGGAGGATGGGAACGCCCAGCCTTTCGCACCAGGACACCAGCTGCGGAGCCACTCCTTCCCCGCCGATGATGATTCCGTCGGCATACTTCGCGGCTAGCTGTGCAAGTTCCATGCCTGTGGCCTGGGCGGGAAGCTGTACGTCTTCCGGTTTGATGGCGCCATACAGGATGGTTTGGTCGAAGCCGGGAGAAAGGGCCTCCGTGGGGGTGTCGTCGAACAGGGACAGGACCACTTTGGAGCCGGAGAAGATAGGGTCGTCTTTGTAGGCTTTCTTGAGATACAGGGGCAGCACATGGGAAATCCAGCCGGAGCAGTGGATGATGTCCGGGGCCCAGCGGAGTTTTTTCACGGTTTCCAGGACGCCGCGGGCAAAGAAGATCGCGCGTTCCCCGTTGTCGGGGAAGAATTTTCCGTTGTCGTCCCGGTAGATCTGCTTTCGGCGGAAATAGTCTTCGTTGTCAATGAAATAGACCTGGATACGGGCCGATGCGATGGAGGCCACTTTAATGACCAGCGGACGGTCTACGTCGCCGATGATGATGTTCATCCCGGACAGGCGGATGACTTCGTGCAGCTGGTTTTTCCGCTCGTTGATGCAACCGTAACGGGGCATGAAGGCGCGGATCTCTTTCCGGCGCTCCTGGATACCCTGCGGCAACTCGCGGCAAAGCTGTGCCACGGGCGTTTCCGGAAGGTACGGAACCATCTCTGAATTGACGAAAAGAATCTTTGCGGAATCTCCCATAATACTATTATTTAACTTACAAAGTTAACAATTTTTTTTGACTTTTTCTGCCGTTTCCGTAACTTTGGGGCGAAATTAGGTGAGTTATGCCCTCCCAACGCCAGAATACAATGCTCTCACGCCGGCTTGTCAGCGCCTGGATTTCCACCGTCATCTCCTTGTCGATGGTGCTGCTGCTCGTGGGAATCGGCGCCCTGCTGCTGATTAACGCCAGGGCGGTGTCGGACTATTTCAAGGAGAATGTCCAGGTGTCGGTACTGCTCAAGGAACAGGTGGAGGAAGACCAGGCCCGCGAGTACGAGCATGAACTGGCTGCGGTGCCCGGCGTGCGTTCTACCCATTACATTTCCCGGGAGCAAGGCGTGGAGGAGATGTCCCGCATGTTGGGAAGGGATTTCCTGGATGTGTTCGAACAGGCTCCGGTGCCCATCTCCATCGATGTAAACCTGGAAGCCGCCTACGTTTCGCCGGACAGCCTGGAACTGATGAAAACGCGCCTAAGTCGCTCTCCCCTGGTAGAAGAGGTGGTGTACCAGACCTCCCTGGTAGAGGCCCTGAACCAGAACCTGAACAAGATTTCCCTGGCCCTGGCCGTCCTGGTGGCGCTGCTGCTGTTCATCTCTTTCGTGCTCATTGCCAATACCGTCCGGCTGGAGCTGTTCTCCCGCCGGTTCTCTATCCATACCATGCATCTGGTGGGGGCCACACGGGCTTTCATCCGGGCGCCGTTCGTGGGACGCGCCGTCCTGCAGGGCCTGTTCGCCTCGCTGGTGGCTATCCTCCTGCTGGTGGGCGGGCTGTTCATCCTGCGCCGGGAGTTCGCCCAGATGTTCGAGATTTTCACCATGGAATCCCTGCTCAAGGTGATGGGGGTGATGGTGCTCTCCGGCGTGGGAATCTGTGCCCTGAGCACATTCTTTGTCGTTAACCGCCTTGTCGGCTACAACCGTGACAAGGTTTACAGTTTTTGATTATGGCTAAACCTCCCGTAGTAAACAATCAAGATAAGATGGCCACGACGGCCAAGGGAATTAAAATGATGATTGCCGGCCTTCTGGTCATGGTGGCCGGGTTCCTGCTCCTGTCCGGGGGCGGTTCCAAAGACCCGGCTTTCTTCAACGAAGCCATGTTCGATGCGCGCCGCCTGGTTGCCGCTCCCATTGTGATTGTGGCGGGAATCGTGCTGGAGGTCATTGCCATCATGGGTAATTTCAAAAATAAGGAGTAAGTTTTATGGAGTGGTGGCAGGCAATCCTCCTGGGCATTGTCCAGGGTCTGACGGAATTTTTGCCCGTATCCAGTTCCGGGCATCTGATGATTTTCAAGGAACTGCTGGGCGTAGACGGAGAAGGCTTCCTGGACTTCACGGTGACAGTGCATTTCGCCACGGTCATCGCTACCATCGTGGTATTCTGGAGTTCGATCATCGCCCTGTTCAAGGGGTTCTTCAAATTCAAATACAACGACGAGACAGACTACATTTGCAAGATCCTGGTTTCCCTGATTCCTGTGGCCCTGGTGGGCTTTCTGCTAAAAGACCAGGTAGATGCGCTGTTCAGCGGTGCGCTGTGGCAAGTTGGCTGCGGCCTGCTGATTACGGCCTGTCTGCTGCTGGTGTCGGACAATGTCGGCAAGCGCATCAAGGCGCCTGTCGCCAAAGACCAGCGGAACGGGATATCCTTCCTGCAGGCGTTTGTGGTGGGCATCGCCCAGGCGTTCGCCGTTGTTCCCGGTGTGTCCCGGAGCGGCAGCACCATCGCCACCGGCCTCCTGTGCGGGGTCAAGCGGGAATCCATGGCGCAGTTCTCCTTCCTGATGGTGCTCGTCCCCATCATCGGGGAACAGTCCCTGGATTTGCTGAAGGTGGCCATGGGCAGTGAAACCTTCGGTAGCGGGGTGGGTCCCCTGGCCCTGGTCCTGGGCTTTGCGGCCGCATTCGTGAGCGGCCTGTTCGCCTGCAAGGTGATGATCGCCATCGTCAAGAAGGCCAAACTCACCTGGTTCGCCCTGTACTGCCTGCTGGTCGCCATCCTCATTTTCATCCTTTCATAAGTTGGCGCGCAACCTCACATACTTTGTCTCGGATGTCCACCTGGGGCTTCAGGTGGCCGATGCCGCCGGGCGCGAGGCCCGTTTCGTGGATTTCCTCCGGGGGATAGACCCTCAGGATACGGAGGCCTTGTACCTGCTTGGGGATATCTGGGATTTCTGGTATGAGTACCGGGATGTGGTGCCCAAGGGGTATGTGCGGGTGTTCTCGGCACTGCAGCGGCTGATGGACGGCGGTGTGCGGGTGTATTTTTTTCAGGGCAACCACGATGTCTGGAGCTACCGCTATTTTGAAGAGTTGGGAATGGTTCGCCTTACGCAGCCGGCCCGGGTGCAGATAGGCGACAAGTGGTTCTGCCTGGGTCACGGGGACGGGCTGGGTCCCGGCAACCGGGGTTACAAGTTCCTCCGATGGGTTTTCCACAACCGTGTGCTGCAGGCGCTATTCTCCGGCCTGCACCCCTGGTTCGCCTTCCGGCTGGGCAACGGCTGGAGCCGTTCGTCCCGCCTGGGAAAAGACGTGAAATACGATTTCAAAGGGGAGGAAGAGCCTTTGTATCAATTCTGTGCGACGTATCCGGAACCGGCCGATTATTTCATCTTCGGCCATTACCACTGCCGTGGCGTGGATATGCCGGTGGGCGGCAGCGGAGCCCGGCTCCTGCTGCTGTGCGACTGGATCGGCTGTTCCAACTGGATGGTCTATGACCGCGAAGCCGGCCTCTCGGTGGTTTACAAGTAGATGTCCGGAACCTTCACCTCCGGCGGGTTCTCCCAGAAGATAGACCAGTACAGGTCCTTGTAGTGGCCCTCGTTCCAGATCTTGATCAGGTCTTCGATATCCTTGTCTTCCCCTTCCGGGTCGTATTCTTCCTTCAGATTATTGTCGAACAGGCGGGCCACCCCCTGCCAGAAACCGGCGGTGATGCCGCTCTTGTAGTTCTTGATGATGGCGTAGGGCGATTCTCCCGTTTCCCGGGCGATCAGTTTGATCAGAAGGGCTCCCTGCTGGATGGACATGCCCCGCATGGAGCCTTCGAAGTCTTTGAACAGCCGCTTCTGCACGTCCGAGATGTAGCGCTCCCGCTTGATCCGTCCCAGCTGCTGCGCCGCCACCGTGCTGTCTACCCGGGCCACCAGGTGACCGGCCGCGACGGCATACGGATATACCCGGCCGAACCGCCATACCAGCTTGTAATAGTCCCGCCAGTTTTTCTCTCCACGTTTTCCCTGGGCGAAAATCCAGATGGGCTCCAGGATATCCATGAAGGTGGTATCCCCTTTTTCGTCCACCTGGAAGTGGAGGTAGCCGGAGCCCCCTCTGCCGTTTTCGCTGTCTACCCGCATCAGTGCGGCTTGCTCCCGCTGCTGCCGGGCCCGTTCCATGGCACGGCGGATGTGATTCTGCGCTCCCGCTGCGGCGGGGAACAGAACCAGCAGGCCGATGATGATATAAAGGGTCCGTTTCATTTTTGCAAATATACGGCATTGCAAAAAAACTGCCAAACGCGTTCATCTTCCGTGCGGCTTTTCCGGCCGCCGAAAGCACTTGTCGAAAAATGCGGGTAAAATTTTTCAACAGTATTATGATTTCTTTGTAAATCAGCAATTTAGGTTTCAAAAACCGCGGTCGAAAATGTTTAAAAAATAGGCAAAAAAGTTTGTGTATTTGAAAAAAATTCGTAACTTTGCAATCCCGAAATTGGAGCAAAATGCACCCAACCAGCTGAGTTTCAATAAGTTAGGGACTTATAAGGAAATTTTAAAAACATTACAGCAATGTTACAGCCTAAAAGAACAAAATTCAGAAGGGAACAGAAAAACCGCATGAAGGGCAATTCCGGTCGTGGAAACCAGCTCGCATTCGGTTCTTTCGGCCTCAAGAACCTTGAGAACTGCTGGCTCACAGCCCAGCAAATCGAGGCTGCCCGTCAGGCCATCTCCCGTCGTATGAACCGTGAAGGTCAGATCTGGATCCGTGTCTTCCCTGTGAAGCCGTTCAC
>CAMHST010000056.1 GCA_946187865.1 uncultured Bacteroidales bacterium | reverse complement strand
TAGAAGGTGGCGTTGCTGGAGAAGCCGGCGTCCTCTGCCAGGGCGGTGATCTTGGCGTTGGGATTTTCCTTCAGGAGGCGCTGGACGTAACGGATGCGGTATTCGTTCACAAAGCTCTTGAAGGAGCCGCCGTAAGTGCCGCTGATGCACCCGCGGACATAGGCCACGTTGGTACCCAGTTCGGCCGCCAGGTCTTCCACCTTGAGGTCCGGACGCTTGAACAGCTCCTTCTCCTCCATGAGGGTTTGGATGCGCGTCATCATGTCCGTAAATACCGTTTCACGGGCCGATTCCGGCTCTTTGCTGGCCGATTTGCGGCTTAAGCGCAGGGCAATGAGCACAAGGGCGGAGGCAAACAGGATCCCGCACAACAGGCCAAGCAGCCAGGGCAGGCGGCTCTTTTCCGGCAGGGGCTCCGTGTGAAGGATAAAGGCCGATGCAATGGGATAGTACTCGTCCAGCCCCGGCCGGCCGCCCATAAAGGCTATACGGCCACCCGGAAGGAGCACCGGATTCATGGTGTAGGGCCCCGGGAGGTCTTCCGGCAAATCGGCCCGGTACAGCGTAACGGGGGCTTTCCCGCCGCGGAGAGCCTTCCCGTATTCCACCTTGGTAACGTAGATCCGGTTCATCCCCAGGATGCTCTGGACTATCCAGGCGCAGGAGTTCTCCCTATCGGCCAAAAGGACCAGGTGGTTGGTAAGTTCCTCTCCCTCAGGTCCTTCTAATGACAGGGGACGCTCCGTTTCCAGAACGGAGAAATCCTCCCCAATCACCTTGATGAGCCCCGGCTGTCCATCGGCCTTGCGGATGGCGGGGAAGAGCCATGCGTAGCCGCCAACGGCTTCGTCGCCAATGAAGAACTGGCTCATCTGTCCCCCGTCCAACGGGGTCCAATCCTCCCATTCCCGCAGCAGCGGAACCTCGAAGGGTTCTCCCTGCAGGCGCTCTGCCATGGGCTCCAGCTTTTCATCCTGCGTGCCGGCGCCGCTGAAGATAATGGCATTGTCCGGAGACGTCTGGAAAATATAGGGAGAGACCCTTTGCAGGGCCGATCTCCGGATGGTTGCAGGGCCTCCCGTGACGGAATAGGTGGAGGTATAGTCGGCATAATACCAGTTTCCGCTGATGAGCACGGTTCCGTCGGTCAGGCGGGCTGCCGTGGGACGGGTACGCCGCTGATCCATGATGGGAAGCGGGGTAAAACTGTGGGTGAGGGCGCTATACAGTTCTACGCCCTGGGTCTGGCCTTCGCCGAAGGCTTCGGCGCAGCCGCCGCCCACCAGTATTTCTTCCGGGGAGAGCGCTACGCTAAAACCATAGTCGTGCGGGAAGTAGGTGTCAATCAGGTGCCAGGCTCCGTCGCGGTAGTATTCGGCCGTCTTGGTGGGGATGAATCCGGTTGTGTGTCCGCCAAACACCATAAGCTCCCCGTTCACAAGCGCCGCCGCGTGCGCATTCCGGGGCACATTCAGGTCCGGCAGGCGCTCCACGGTCATTTGGATGCACTTTCCCTCATTTCCGGCACCCCTTGCCTCATTCCCGGCTTGACCGGGAACCTCCCCGCCACCCTGGGCGCAGGCGGCGAAGATAATGGCAATGAATATGACCCACTGGTGTTTCATCTGCATAAAGATAGTGTTTTTTTCTTCTTATCAGTCGTCGTAAACCAAATCACCGTTGGTTACGTGATAATTAACTAACCAGTTTTCTCCAGCGGGTGCTTTGGGCCACCATAAGCAGAATGCGTGGTATCCGTAATTGTCCATGTCGGCAAAATTGGGCATATCCTCCTTTATGAAATTATTGTTTCCATCATAATAATAGCGGGCCATACCAGAAAGCTCATACAGAGAATTGGTATATGCATTATTTTCATAGACAATTTCATAATCCCCTCTTACCAGAGCAAAGGCATACCCATATGGAACATAGGGTTTAAAGGGATAGGAAACTGACCCTCGTTGGATTCCGTTCTGCTCTCCAGCCTTTAACGTGCACAACTTCAGTTTTGAAACCACGCAGGGATTATTCAGCACCCGCAGGGAGCGGCCAGGAGGATAGGCCTCAATGGGGCGGCCTTTCATATCCGAGACATCATACATGAGCCAGGATTCCGAGGGATAATTGTCCGGATTCACATAATTGATGATGCCGGAACCCTCATAAATATAAACATATGCATCCCAGTCCGAAAGCAGGTGTTCCGTGTCGAAGTCGACACCCCAGTCAAAACCATTTACAGCTGTCATGATGGAAGTATTGGGCCCTCCGTAAAAGCTGTACCGGTACCCTACACCGTAGAAATTTGTATCATCAATAACCGTAGTCCAAATATAATCACCAATCTTTGTTTCATAATTCAGTTTCAACCCTCCGGCTCCGGAAGGAATCAAGTGCTGCTCCCAAATAGGGTCCCATTCCTTGGAAAAGGAGAGTTTATCCCATTTTTTGGTGAGCCAGCCGCCGATGGAAACAGTTCGCGGCGTACAGGTTACCTTGGGTGTAATCTGTAGTTTGAGCGAAGAATTACTACCATAGTAATCAAGGTTATCAGTTAAATTAGTAGGTTTTGCCTCACTGCTATAGGACGCATCCAGGGAAAATGTCATCCTGATTTCGGTATCAATACCTGCCCCTATCAGTCCCCAGATGTGCAGGGAAGGAAAAAAGTTCAGCGTGGAATATACACCCAGATGCGCTTCGGCGTTCATGGAGAACTGAGGGTTGAAGCCGGCAGGTTTCGGCTCAAAATCCTGATGCCGGAAGAAGAAACCTTGTCCTTGCAGATAAGAAAAGCCATACTGTCCGCAGTCGTAAGTGTAACTTAAGCCAGCCTTGATATTCAGATTGGCGAATACGCCCATACCGATTCTTACGTTCAAACGCGGTTCCATAACCAGTCCGGGAGCGATAGGCACGCCGGGTACAAAGCGGAACGTTGCCAAATCAATCTCTACCGATTTCTCCCATTCGCGCGAAAGGGCAAATTCGACAGAAAGGTTTATCTCCGGATGAGCTGTAAAATGGAGGAATACCAGTTCTCCGTCTGTAATACGGACGGCCGCTTTCATATTAATGGTTATGCTCGCCGCGAAGGTTACGCTTTGATCATCATCTCCCGCCAGTTGATAATTAAAGGATGGCGTTGTAAAAGACTTGTCGCCACGGGTCAGTCCTTTTGTACCCAACAACCGATCGGCCGCTTCTTCGGTTAACAGAATCTGGCCGGATTGCGAAACGGAGAAGGGGATGGGATTGCCCTCAGAGTCAACTATTTCGCTCAAGTAGTTGGAAAGGTCTATATCCAGGCCGGCATCTTCTATCAGGTTGCCTTCTTCGTCCCACATATCGCCTCCGATGTCCAGATTCTTATAGGCACATGCGGGATTGTCGGCCGGGACGATGCGGACCTGTTTATAATTCCCACCGTAAGGCTCTACCTGTTGAATGACATATACGCTACCACTGGGCAGATCTTCATTGGCTTCAAGTACAAAATATCCTCCCACAACAGGGTTCAGGTCGTTTTGAACCATCATGTTGTAGATGGGCATAGGGTCCAGACCGCCGCCAGGCTCTATCATCTCCTTGGAAATAACCTTGACTTTATCCAGATTCTCGCCGGAAATCAGTGTTACTCCCGGCATAAACTCCGTCTTGACATCGGGTGCGGCATAATCTCTGGCCGGGACGTCACCAACGGGATATACAACGCCCCTTTCCAAGGTTTTGCCCATGGTGACACCGGCCTGACGGGTGAATTGTTCACCGGCCGATGTGATGAAGGTGACTTCAAAACCTTTCGGATAGTTGCGGGCGGGGACAATAAGGAAGAATTTCCCCATTTCTTTTTCCTTTAATTCCACACCCTTTCCGCAGTCCAGCGTGAGAACGGTTCCGTTACCGCTGAATTCGGTTGAGTAATTGTTATCCAGGTCCACCGTCATGGAACCGCAGACGGCCATGCCGGAAAGGTCCCGGAACTCCAGTTTGGTGATGGTGACGGGCGCATCAAACGCCTGGCCAATTTTTAGCATGGACATAACGTTCCGGAAAGGGAGGCCGATGCTTGCCGATCCGCTGGCCACCATGATACTGCTACTTGCATCGGGCTGGGAAATGCCGGAGTGCAGGGTGTATTTTTGAGTGGCGGGAACATTGATAGTCAATTTATTCCCGGAAGCTGAAGCTCCTTCGTGCCAAGGATAGAAAGCTAGCAGGCTGCCGCTGGGAACGCTGGTTTCCGAACGGAAGTTGGCCGATTTTCCATCGGCCGAAATATCGTTGGACGCTACGGAGAACTCGGCCGGTCCACCGCTTTTACCAAGTACACCAATCCGGTCTCCCGCCTGCCAGTGGGTGCTAATACGAACGCCGGGATTATCTATTGTTACGGTACGGGTCTCCGGCAAGTCCTTTTCAATGACGGCCAGTATGGAGTGACTCTCCGGCGACAGGTTATCCATGGATTCACGAGCACATCCTGCCAAGAGGGCCAGAACGACTAATGCGGAGGGAAATATTGTGCGTTTCATATCAGTTCCAGTCTATATGGTCTCCATAATTATAATCGTCACCGCCCAGGGCCGCATCGGCATCTGTAATGGTGATGTTGAAAGCCGTCTGCCAGGAGGTAAAGGTGCACAAGTCGTGGAGAGTAACCACGGCCGTACGCTTGTTGGCATCGTTGTCGGAACGGGGAGAGGAGGTTATCCGCAAGGTGTTGGGGTTGGGAATAGATACAGAGAGCCAATCGGCATTGGAGTTGGCTTCCCACTTATATGCGTTTGAGAGTACAATTTCTTCTACGGTTTCACCGGTGGGAGCAAGTACGTTTGATACGCCCTCTTTATGGTCGGGCATAACAAATGAGATTTTGCCCTGCTGAACAATGTGGATGGTCTTTTCAAAAAGAGCTCCGGCCTTAATCATGAGGTCGCACTCCCGGGGTGCGGGATACTGTTCCGGTGAGTACTGGTAGACGTATTGCGTACAGACAATTTTACGATCGGTTTTCCCGTTGTAATCACCCCAGTTAATGTAACACATATCGCGATCTGTAATGGTGATAGACCAATCCTCATCCTCTTTCAGGTTGGTGTCAATAAGGAGGGGAATACCACTTTCGGGGCCGATTTCATTGGGAAATACCAACTCCGAGGGAATGGAAGTCATTGCCGATCCTGTGTCCAAGTTAATCAGTTGGACACTGAAATACGGGCCATTATTTCCTCCGGGATTGGTGGGATCCGTGGGATCGGTTGGGTTGGGATCTTTGCCCGGGCACGCACACAATAGCACGGTTGCAACAGCAAGCCCCAAACATTTAAAGAATGATTTTGCGTTCATATGTGGTTGTTTGAATTATCTTTGGAATCAAAGATATCCAAAACCCTCCGGACCATTTGTCTCATGAACCGGAATCCTATTCTCATTTTTGTAACTATTATGAGAAATAGTCAAATAACGGCCAGATGGGGCGGAAATTGCATTTCGGCGCAAAATTGCCTATTTTTAACATAATGGTATGCACTGCATAACATGTCGCCCTATGTCGCTCTATTACGCCATAGGGAATCATTATTATTTACCCAGAATTTGGCAAATAATACGTATATTTGCATGTAGGACGTATCCGGACATGATATCAGAAGTCAATTGGTTTCATGTTCCAAATACCGACTTAGAAAGACACTAACTGACAGAAATGTTTCTGTATCGTTTCAGTAAGTTAATTTAACAAACGCGCAACACTCTCGTTATCAAGTGTTTATGATATTAAGTTAGTGTTCCCGCCCGAGGCACAAAGGCACAAAAAGACTTTGCAATTTGCTATTTATCAAGCATTTGCAAAGTCTTTTTGTATCCGGCGAGGAAGCTATGGTTCACGCGACGGGCTGGGCAGGGGTCTCCGGCAGGATAAAGACAAAGCGGGCGCCGCCGGTGTAGGAGGTGTCCAGAAAGACGCGGCCGCCCATCTTGTCGGCGATTTCGCGGCAAATGGAAAGGCCCAGGCCCGTACCCTGGACGAATTCATCCAGCTTGGTGAAACGCTCGAATATCCTTTCGGCCTGGTCTGCGGGGACTCCGGGGCCGGTATCCTCCACGTAGAAAGTGACCTCGCCGGGATGCTCGGTGAGCGAATACCCCACCCGGATTTCGCCGCTGGCGGTGTGTTTACAGGCGTTGGTGAGCAGGTTGATCAGGATCTGCTGAACGCGCCGGGGATCTGTGCGGAACACATACGGACTATCCGCTCCGGGGATAAAATTCAGCTGGACGCCGGGTTGCAGACGGTGCTCAGAGCTGCTGATGGCCTCGTGGCAGACAAAGTTGCAGTCGCAGTCCTCTACCACAATGCTATACTTGCCGGAATCCATCGCAGAGGTATTCAGGATGTCGTCCAACAGCATCGTGAGCATCTTGGTGTTATTGATGATGTGACTGGAGAATTCTTCTTTTTCTTCCGGCGGGAAAGTGCCGTCAGGGAGCGAAAGCAACTGACTGAATCCCACGATGGCATTAAGCGGAGTGCGGATTTCATGCGTCATGTTCTGGATGAAGCGGGTTTTGGACTCATCGGCCAAACGGGCATGTTCGTTGGCTCTCCTGAGTTCGTCGATCATGGCGGCGTCCTTGGCTTCGCGGCGTTTCAAGTTGCGGATGTAAAGAATCATCAGCACAAGGCCGACGATCAGGACAATCAGGACAAAGACTTCGATGGCGCGCGTTATCCTTGCCATCTGCTGTGACTTGGCGGCCAGGTCTGCTGCAAGAAGGTCGTTTCCGTACTGGGCATCCAGCTCCAGAAGCTGCATGTCCAGCAGCTCGGCGAAATCTTTGTTCTTGGTATCCAGGCAATAGTCTTTCACCGGCTCCGCTATGTCGTGGCGGCCCATGTTCTCCGCTATCTTGGCAATGGTGCGGGCATTCTGCGTAGGGAGGCTGTAGAGGCGCTTGTCGTCGGGTTTGATCCGGCCGGCGAAAAGGTCGTCGGTGATGTCCAGCATCTTGGGGGCGAAGCGTGTGACGGCGTTGCGGAATGGCGACTGGTCATACACGTCGCGCCACTTGGCATATTCCTGATAATTCACAGCAAGGGCACCGATATTGGCGAACTCGAAAGCGCAGCGGACGGAATCCTGAGGTGTTTTCGCCAGCGACCACGCCTTGCGCACATAATAGCGCAGGGAGTCGCTGCACGGAGGGAAGGTATTGGCATAGTCCAAATAGGCGGGGGCGATGGTCTGCCGCTTGATCAGCGGGTCGTCGGAACTGTTATAAGTCTCGATTACCTCCGCAAGGTAACGGCGTTGGGTATTGCGGTCTCCATAATTGCCGTAAATGGTGGCAAACGCCTTTGCCGAACTCCATTTCCCATACTGGTCGTCCCGGGCCACAGCTTCCCGCTGCATCTCCCGGATCAATTCCACAGCCTTGAGGAGCCGACCGGTGTTGAAGAAATAATTCTTTGTGGACTCGTAGGACTGGTAGAAATACTGTCTGTAGCCCAGTTTGAGGGCGATTTCCTTGAGCCGCTCATGGGCGGCGAGCACCTGCTCATCGGTAGTTTCGGGTTTACGGGTGAGCGCCCGCAGATCCAGTACATAGTAGAGAACCTGGGCCTTGTCGTCAGAATTCCTGACGGCAGCCTGCAGCAATTCTTCGTTTATGCTGGCAAAACCCTCCTTCCCCACCATGGAATCGGCCTTCAGGAAAAGCTGATAACATTCATCGGTGAGGTCATAGGGATTGTTCTGCCCCAAGGCGGGGAGGGACAGAAAGAGCAGCAGAAAGGGAATCAGTATTTTAAAAAAACGAGTCATCGGTTGCCGTGATTAAAAAACGCCCGGCGCCATGCCGCTGAGGAAGGCATTCGCCAGCCCTTCCAGCTGCTGGGAAGGCTGCCCCTTCCCGTTGTTGCGTTTACAGATATTGTAATACAGTTTAAGGACCGTAAACTTGAGCAAATGTCTCTCGCACTCACGCATTTCGTCCTGAGTCTGAAGTCCGTAATAAGACTGCAGCAAAAGGGTCCAGTGCTTCAGGAACGTGGCTTTGTCCAGATGGAAAAGGTTGTCCATATTCTCGTCGGACAGGTAGTAGGCCAGGTATAGATTCATGGAAAGGTCCCACTCCGGAGCGCCCCAGGCAAAGTCTCCCAGGTCTATCCAGTAATCCTTTTCCCCGTTGGTGATGATATTGCCGATATGGAAATCTCCGTGCAGGCAGGTTTTGGGCGATTCGATGCTGTCCAGCGCCTCCAAAAGCCGGCCACGCAGCGGTTCGGAGATGCATTCCGATTTCAGGATCCAGGGCCGGATGACCTCCTTCATCTCAGGGAACACATCGGTATCGGCCGGTGTGGCATGCAACTGTTTCCCGAGCCGGGCAAACTTGACGGTCAAGGGCTCCAGCTGCTCCGGCTCCTCGGAAATGATCCGGGTGAAAGAGCGTTTGCCCACGATAACCTCATATTCGGCGCCGAACCTTTCGCCGTCCGTTACCAGACGGATGGGTTGAGGGGAAGGGATGCCGGCCTTGTAAACAGCCTGGGAGATCCTGAACTCCCGTTCAACCGTATCTACGCCGATACTTTTCAGGAACAGTTTGGCCATGGCACGGCCGTCTTTTCTGGTATAAGTGACGGCCTGGCCGCCTTCTCCGCTCTGGAAGTAGTCTTCCAAGTTGATTTGCTCGTATTTCATATAGATTGCCTGTAACAAACTGAATGTCAAAGATACGTATTAATGGGAGGAAGTGCAAAGCGGCCTTACCGCTGCCCTTTCCGCTTGCATGCACAGGCGGCAGACAGCCGGCGGAACTCTTCCTGAGCCCGCGCCATGTCCTGCCGGAACGCCTCCGATGTCTGCAGGCGGGAATATCCGATTCCCGCCACAGGGCGGCTGGCATCCACATCGCTCTGCCAGTGACAGCCGGAGATGACCCGGCTTTCCCCGGAAAGCCAGGCCCGGGCGAAGACGGCTTCGGCCGAAACAGGATTAATCTGAGCCATCAGCAAGGCGCACGCCCATGCGCGGATGGTGTGTCCGGAGGGATAGGACCCCTCCCCGGACAGCCACTCGTCGTCCTGCGGGAAAATGGACGGTTCCTGGAAATAGGCAAACGGACGAATGCGGAAATAGTGTGCCTTGGGCCGGAAACGGATGTTCTCGATGGTGGTTACGCCCCGGGTAAGCACCTCATAAATGGCCGGCGTACCTTCTTTTGAGATTTCCAGGCCGAAGGGCTCTCCCAGGATGACCAGCGTGGTATCCAAGCTCCAGACAGCATCCCTTACGGCCATCTCCAGGCGGGCCGGGTCTTTGCGCTGCTGTTTTCCCCACATGTAGCGCAGGATGTCGTGGTCGAACTCCGGACTGGGATCCTGCGGCGGTGCCGGGACAATCTGTACCACGTCCGGCATCTGGTCTTCCGGGATATAAGGCTCGAAAGTCTGGGCCCGGAGACCGGTTTGAAGTGTTATCAGCAGAAAGGCTGCCACCAGGCCGATGATTCTCTTTACGTTCATAACATGCTGGTTGTTTTCAACGCAAAGGTACTACTTTTTCCCTAAATCGGCCAACCTACTCTTTCTTCAGTTCAACCGCCGGATTAGTCCGGGCGGCCTTCAGCGTCTGCCAAAGCACCGTGCCGAAGGCGATGGCCAGGGAGATCAGGACGGCCACAACGAACACCCAGCCGTAGCCTTCGATCCGATAGGAAAAGCGTTCCAGGTAGAGCCGTGACGCCCAGGCGGCCAGCGGAATGCCGATGAGGCAGGCGATGCCCACCAGGACCATGTAGCTGCGGACCGTCCGCCGGGTCTCCTGCGAGACATCGGAGCCGAAGACCTTGCGCACTGCAATCTGCTTGGTGTTCTCGTCGGCAAAGTAGGTGCTCATGGCAAGGAGTCCCAACAGGGAGATGAGCACAGCCAGGGCCGCAAAGAGCTCCACCAAACGCAAAGTGCGGTGAACAGGCGCCAGCTGCTTGCGGTTGATATCCCGGATAAAGCCGTACCGCCAGGCTGGATCTTCAACGCCTGTAGTCTCCAGGCGGTATTCCCGATAGGCCTGCAGGATTTGGTTTTCATAGGATTTGTCTTCTCCGGTGGTGCCGACGAGAAGGCAGTTGGCATACCTTAGTTCCTCGGTCCGGGTAACGATGACCCCGCCATTGGGGTTCTGGCTGCTTTCGGAAGCCGGCCGGGCAGGGAAATCCGTCACCACGCCGCCGATGAACTCCGGCTGGGCGCCGTTCATGTTGATTCTCCGGGGGAAGACGGTGGACGTGTCCGACACCGCCGCGGCATTGAACGCGCTGCGGCTCATCCAAAGCGAATGCGTGAGCGGATGGCCGAAGTCTTCCTCCACCTCCAGACCCAGCAGTTTGAAATAGGTGGAATCGCAAAGGATGACAGGCATATCCACGTGGTGCTCCTCGTCCACCTTGACGCCCATCGTCATGTTAATCATTCCGGGGATTCCGCGGCCGACACCGGCCTTCGTCACAAAGGGAAGTTGTTCCACCTTGTCCTTGAAAAGCTTCATGGCGTCGTAGTTCTGGGCGGAATATTCGATGTAGAAGATGTTCTCCGTGGCGGCGTGCATCGGCCGGGTTAACATGTGGCGCATCTGCAATTCCATCACTAAGGCCAGGGCAATCAGGAATACCGACAGGATATTCTGCACCACGATGAACACCTTGCTCAGGACCATCTTGTTGCGGCGCCGGAGCGTACCTTTGATGACGTCGATGGGCTGGTAGCGCGAGGCGACGATGGCAGGAAGAAGCCCGTTGACGGTACCCAGCAGCAGGATGCTGATGATGTACGCCAGTATATACCCGGGCGTGAGCATGAAGGAAAGCCTTACGCTGGAATCAAAGCCAAGCATCACCTCATCCGGGTCGCTGGAGGAGACGAGCTCGTTCATCATGGGTGCCAGCAGGTCGGCCAGCAGCAGCGCCGCGGCAAAGCAGACGGCGGTAAATGCCACGGATTCGCCGATGTACTTCCACAGGATGGCGTTTTTATCGGCCCCAAGAAGGCGCCGGGTGGCCATTTCCTTGGCCCGTTTGCCGGTGAGCGCCAGGCTCAGGTTCACGTAGTTGAAGATGGCCGATAAGAGCAGGAGCAGCACCACGACGGTCAGCAGGCGCAGCATCTGGGCGTTGCCGGTGCGGGTGAGGCCGTTGCTGCTGCCGGTGAAGAAGAAGGCCTCGTCCATGCGGTAGGCGTGCCACTTGTCCACTCTTTCGGCAGACCACGTGGGGTCGTAGTTCTTGTGCAGTAGGGCTTGCACCTTGGCCTGGACATCGTTTAGGTCGGCATCGGCCCGCACACGGAACCAGGTGGTGTAATTGCCGATGCTGTTGAATGCCTTGCTCTGTGCGGCCGCCCAGGTGCGCTTGATGTTCGTGATGATGTCCGCCGACATGAAGAAGGCACTGCCGTCAAAATCGGCAAAGATGCCTTTGACGGTACGGTCTTCCTTGTCCACTTTAAGTGTTTGGCCAATTTGAGCGCCCGTCTTCCTGGCCAGAGACTCGCTGATGAGGATGTCGTCCTTGCCCACGAAGTCCTCCAGGCCACCTTCCAGGAGGCGGTACTGCGGGAATACGCGGAAGAAGTCGGTATCGGCCTCAAAACCATTGGCCGCTATGGACTCCTCACCGTTTTGGATGACTGGCTGCCAGAGAAGCGCCATGTGCGTGGCGGCCTCCACTTCGGGGATATTCATTTCCAGTTCCTCCTTGTCCCAATACGTGAGGCCCAGGAAATCATCGCTCCCCAGCACAAAGGTGCGCTTCCACTGCGGCGACTCATGCGCCACCTCATACTGCTGCACCAC
>CAMHST010000055.1 GCA_946187865.1 uncultured Bacteroidales bacterium | reverse complement strand
GCCAAAAATGACGGCGCAGAAGTCACAAGCGACACCGAAGCCCGCAAAAACAGCCAAAAATGACGGCGCAGAAGTCACAAGCGACACCGAAGCCCGCAAAAACAGCCGAAATTGACGGCGCAGAAGTCACGAGCGACACCGGTACCCGCAAAAACGGCCAAAAATGCATGCGCAGACGTCTGCAGTGGCGTCTGCGCATGAGAAAACGGAGCGGAAGGATCAGCGGTTGGGCTTGTCCAGCTGCAGTTCGGGGTGGCGGGCCGACGTGCGGCGGAAAACCAAGGCCACCACAAGGGCGGCGACACAAAGCCCGACAAACATCAGTTCCACACGCACCGGGCCGCTGTAAGAGGCCGACGAAGCGGCCGCACCGGCCGATGCCCCCAGGATAATCCCGGCCAGCCATTTGAAACTGAGCAGCCCCAGATTCTGTACCCAATAGATGAGCGCATAGGTGGTTCCCAGGACCTTGTCCGGCACAATCTTGGGCACGCTGGGCCAGAGCGCGGCCGGAACCAGCGAATAGCCGAAGCCCAGGAACACCATGGCCAGATATCCCCAGAACGGGACTCCCGCAGGAGCGAAAGCCAGCAGCAGATGGGCTGCCAGCGCCAGGATGGAACCCACAATCATCCAACGGGTTCCCTTGCCGGCTTTATCCACCAGCATGCCGAAGAGCGGCGCAAAGATAACCGTGGAGAAAGGCAGCATGCTCACCATCCAGCCGGCTGTGGACGCCGGAATATCGAAACGGGGGATAAGAATGGCCCCGGCGAACTTCTTGAAGGCGATGATGCTGCTGTAGAACAGAACGCACAACAGTCCCAGCAACCAGAAATTCTTGTTTCCCAGCACGCCCAGAACATCCTTGAAACGGAAGGTTTCGTCGTCCGAAGCGGTGGAAGAGGGGCTCTCTTCCACGTCGCTTCGCGCCCTCCCCCGGGAATTATCAATTGCCGGGGTGGTCTCTGTACGGGCAGATGTTCCGGAAAGCCCCGCTTCGGACATGCGGTCTGCGCGGGCATCCAGAGCCACGAATAACGCCCACAGGATGAGCCCCAGGGCCATCAGCCCCATGCCCACTACGGCAGGACGTGCGGTCTCGGAGAGGACGTAAACATGACCGACCTGCTGGGCGACCAGCCTCGGCGACAGCACCAGGGCGAAAGCCGTACCCAAACGCGCGATGGCCAGCTGAAGACCCATGGCCAGTGCCATCGGCCCGCCGCGGAACCATTTGGCGATACTCCGGGTAACGGCTGTTCCCGCTATCTCCGACCCCAGGCCGAAGAGCATCACACCCACATAGGCCGCCTGCAGCGACCAGGAAACGCCGCTCAGGAGCGCCCACAGCACAATCCCCGCTCCGGCGGCCATCATCCCCACGAAGATGGAGCCGCTCACCCGCACGCCCCACTTGTCCAGAAGGATGCCGCCGATGACCAGACCGCCGAACACGCACAGGACACTGTACCCGCTGGCGTACAGCCCATATCCCGCCGCATCCCAGCCCAGCTGCGTGAGCGAGGGATCCTCGAACAGGTACGAGATGCTGGAGAACATGTCGTCGAAGTAGTACGATGCGAACATCGGCACTACCAGACAGGCCAGAGCAATCCATGCCGCCGGCCTGAAAAGGGTTTTTTCTGACTGTGCTGCCATTATTCAGCCACAATGTTGGGCTCTTCCAGGCCCAGGTGCTTCTTCTTGTCCACAACCTTCAGATACAGGCCGATAAGCATGGCCGCAATACCCAGGCAGGCCAGCATGACAAGGGCCCAGGTATAGTTGAGCTGGTCGGGAGGGGTGCCGGGATCGTTGGTGTTGGTGAGCACGTTGCCGATCAGGATCGGGAAGAGCCACAGGCCGATATTCTGGATCCAGAAAATCAGCGCATAAGCCGAGCCGATGATCTTTTCATCCACCAGCTTGGGCACGGACGGCCACAGAGCGGCGGGGACCAGGGAGAAGCTGGCGCCCAGCACCAGGATGGTCACATAGGCCACGATGGCTCCGCCCACCGCGCTGCCCTTGAACAGCGGAAGGATAAAGGCGAAAGTAAGGTGGCAGAAAACCAGCAGGACAGAGCCGATAAGCAGCATCGAGGCCGCTTTGCCCTTGTGGTCTACATAGTTGCCCAGGATAGGGGTGATGGCGACAGCCAGCAGGGGGAACACGGCGAAGATGGTCTCTGCCGTGCCGCGCTTGAAGCCCATGACGCAATAGACGACCAAGGCTACGATGGCGACAGCCATCAGACCGTATTTCAGCCCTTTATTGCCTTTGATGAAGTTGCTGGAGAAGGCGCACACAGCCACCACAAGCATAATGACATATTGCACGATGGTTACGGCCTCTCCGGCCCAGAAAGAACCGGCGACGGGCTCGGTGAGCGTCAGGTTGCACTGCAGCATATTCACCGCATACTTCTGGAAGGGGAAAATGGCCGAATAGTAAAGGACGCAAAGCAGGGCGACGAGCCAGAAACCCAGGCTGGAAAGGATTTTGCCGATGTCCTTCACCTTGAACGGGTCGTCCTTCTCTTCCGCCTCGCCGGTCTGGCTGTCCAGTTTCCTGTCCATGAAGAAATAGGTGATGAACATGATCAGGGCGATGCACAGCAGGACGACGCCGAAAGCCACCGAGCGGCTTACGTTCACCTCTCCCCCGAGCTTGGCGAAATAGGGCGAGAAAATCATGCAGGTGGCCACACCCAGACGGGCCAGGGCCATTTCGGAACCCATGGCGAGCGCCGTCTCGCGGCCCTTGAACCACTTCACGATACCCCGGCTCACCGTAATGCCGGCCATTTCACAGCCGCAGCCGAAGATCATGAACCCGATAGCCGCCAGTTTGGCCGATGCAGGCATGCCTGCGTAGAACGGCAGCACGTCGTCGATAAAGCCGATTCCCGTGTGCCAATTGAGGTTTTCGGTGAACCATGCATCAAGATTGGAGCCAATAAAAGCCTCGCTGATGGCAAAGTATTTGATCAGGCCGCCGGTAAGCATCACGGCCCCCGAGAGCACCGCCGTGAAGCGGACCCCCATCTTGTCCAGGATGATACCGGCAAAGATCAGGAAAAAGACAAACACGTTCAGGAATGTCTCGGAGCCCTCCATGGTGCCGAAGGCTTTGGAATCCCAGCCCCGGGTAGATTCCATCAGGTCCTTGATCGGGGACAGGATGTCCATGAAGATGTAGGCGCAGAACATGGCCAGGGCCAGCAGCAAGAGGGCTGTCCAGCGCATGGCCGCGTTATCGCGCAGGGTTTTAACTTGATTTACCATAATTATACTGTTTTTTCATCATTTCCGTTACGACCCGCTAAATTAGTGATTTTATTTCATTCTCCCAACCTGGGTCCGGTCACTTTCGGCCGATTTTGCAGGCGCCGCAGCCAGCCGTGACCTCCACGCCGGCACTTTCGGGAAAAAATGCGGGCGCCGGGGACGAAAAGTTATTGACAGGCAGGATATTTGCAAAAAAAGGGAAAGTTTTTGCCGGATATATTTGGTAAAACAAAAAAACTGTTCTATCTTTGCAGTGTAATAGCATACTAATACAGCAAAAATATGCTCATCGAGCTTAAAGGAGTACATAAGACTTACAATAATGGACAGCCCCTGCACGTACTCAAGGGGATAGACCTGAATATAGAGAAGGGCGAGTTCGTGTCCATCATGGGCGCCTCCGGTTCCGGAAAGTCCACCCTGCTGAACATCCTGGGCATCCTGGACAACTACGACGAAGGCACCTATCACCTGGCTGGCACCCTCATCAAGGACCTCTCGGAAAGGCAGGCGGCCGACTACCGCAACCGCATGATCGGCTTTGTGTTCCAGAGCTTCAACCTGATCAGTTTCAAAACGGCCGTGGAAAATGTGGAGCTCCCGCTTTATTATCAAGGTGTCAGCCGCAAGGAGCGCCACGCCAAGGCCATGGAGTATCTGGAAAAACTCGGCCTCACGGACTGGTCGCACCACTTCCCCAACGAAATGTCCGGCGGTCAGAAGCAGCGCGTGGCCATCGCCCGCGCCCTGATTACCCAGCCGCAGATTATCCTGGCCGACGAACCCACCGGCGCCCTGGACTCCAAAACCAGCGTAGAGGTGATGCAGCTGCTGAAACGCCTGAACCAGGAAGACGGCATCACCATCATCGTGGTCACCCACGAGAGCGGTGTGGCCAACGAGACCGACAAGATCATCCACATCAAGGACGGCATCATCGGCGAAATAGAAGAAAACACCCGCCACACAGCCTGGGACGGGCCCATGATGAAATAGACCTCCCATGCGCGAACTTTTCCACGAAATAGCCAGCACCCTGCGCAACAACAAGCTCCGCACCGCCCTCACGGGCTTTGCGGTGAGCTGGGGCATCTTCCTGCTGATCTGCCTGCTGGGGGCCGGGAACGGGCTCATGAACTCGTTCATGGGCAACATGGAAGACTACATCTCCCAAAGCATCACCGTAGAAGGCTGGCGCACCTCCAAGCCTTACGCCGGATACCAGGAAGGACGCATCATCCAGCTGGACCAGCAGGACATCCGATACACGAAGGGAACGCAGTGGGAGGGCATCATCGAAAACGTTTCCTCCAGCACCACCTCGCAAAGCGCCACCCTCTCGCTGAACGGAAAAACCGTGAACGGCTGGCTCATGGGCGTGATGCCGGATTACATGGAGCAGCAGAAACTCAAGCTGGCCGCCGGCCGGTTCATCAACCCCGCCGACATCCGGGAAAACGGGAAAGTGATCGTGATCAGCGCCGCCCAGGCCAAGGAGCTCCTCCCGGGAGAGCCGGCCGGCATCATCGGCAAATGGATCAACCTGGGTGCCATCCCCTTCAGGGTGGTGGGCGTCTATCATACAGACGAGAGAGACTATCGCCGGACCACGCCGGTCCCCTACTCCACCTATAAGGTAATCTACGATTCTTCCGACAAGATCGAGAGCATCACCTTCAACGTGAACGGTCCCCAGACCCTGGAGCAGCACCAGGCCTTCGAAAAGGCCTACGGCAGCGGCATCAAGCGCCTGCACAGCATCGCCCCGGACGACAACCGCGGCATCTGGATCAACAACGGCTACACGGACAACATGCAGATGAACAAGGCTTCCCGCCTCATCCGCAGGGCGCTCTGGATCCTGGGCATCCTCACCCTCATCAGCGGCATCGTGGGCGTGTCCAACATCATGCTCATCACCGTGAAGGAACGCACCCACGAGTTCGGCATCCGCAAGGCCATCGGCGCCCGTCCCGGGGAAATCCTCAAGCTCATCATCGCCGAGAGCATCACCATTACGGCCATCTTCGGCTATATAGGCATGTTCATCGGCATGGTCGCCTGCCAGATCATGGATAAAACCGTGGGGCAGCGGGCCGTGGACCTCGGCGTAGAGAAAATCCAGATGCTGGTGAACCCTACCGTGGGCCTGGATATAGCCCTGGAAGCCACCCTGCTGCTCATTATCGCCGGAACCCTGGCCGGGGCCATCCCCGCCTGGAAAGCCGCCCGTGTCAAACCCATCGAAGCCCTCAGAGCCGAATGAAACGCTTTTTCGACACAGATACCTTCCGGGAAATCCTGGACAGCCTTCTCCGGAACAAGAGCCGGAGCCTGCTCACCGGTTTCGGCGTATTCTGGGGCGTGTTCATGCTCATGCTCCTGACCGGCGGCGGACAAGGCCTCAAAGATATGCTGGTGCAAGAGTTCGAAGGCTTTGCCCAGAACACCTGCATCATTGCAACCAGCGCCACCACCAAGCCTTACAAGGGGTTTGAAAAAGGCCGCGTCTGGGACCTGAACTATGCCGACGTGGACCGCCTGAAGAGCATGGTCCCGGAACTGGAGACCGTCTCCCCTACGGTGAGCCTGTGGGGCAAAAGCGTCACCCGTGACGAAAACACTTCCTCCAGGGCCGTCGTGAAAGGCGCCCGGGCCGACTACGCCCGCATCGAGACCCCCAAGATGATGTACGGGCGCTACATCAACGACGCCGACAACCTGCAGGAGCGCAAGGTCTGCGTGATCGGCAAAAGGGTTTACGAAGAACTGTTCCCCGAAGGCGGATCCCCGCTGGGGAAACGCATCAGCATAGACGGCAGCTACTATACCGTGATCGGCGTAGATTGGAAGGACAGCGGCGGCATCTCCATCAACGGCAGCGCGTCCGACGCCGTCACTATCCCCATCAACCAGGCCCGGCGGGCCTACAACCTGGGCAACACCGTCCATCTGGTGTGCTTTACCGCCAAGGAAGGCATCACCATGAGCGACATCACGCCGCGCGTGCGGGAAATCGTGGCCAGGTACCATTATATAGACCCCACCGACGAGCAGGCCCTCTTCCTGCTGAACACCCAGCTCATCTTCGGGATTGTGGACAACCTCTTCCGGGGTGTGAATTTCCTGATTTGGCTCATCGGCCTGGGAACACTGCTGGCGGGTGTAATCGGGGTATCCAACATCATGATGGTGAGCGTGAAAGAGCGCACCACGGAGATCGGCATCCGGCGGGCCATCGGCGCAACGCCCAAGCAGATTCTGGGGCAGATCATCTCCGAGAGCATTGTCCTTACCCTGGTGGCCGGCATGAGCGCCATCGTGTTCAGCGTGCTCATCCTGTACGGGGTGGAACTGGCCATGACCGAGGACGGCATCCTGAAAGCGGCCTTCCAGGTGCCTTTCGGGACCGCCGTGCTGGCAGCGCTGCTGCTCGCGGTCCTGGGCGTGGCGGCGGGACTGATGCCGGCCTCGCGCGCCATGCAGATCAAACCGGTAGATGCCATGCGAGACGAATAATAAAAACAAAAACAATATGAAAAAATTTGGCAGAATTCTGATGATTATCCTGGTGGCATTCGTGTTTATCGGCACATTCGTCTACCTGTTCCAGCGGTCCCGCCCCAAGGAAATCTCCTACCAGGAGCTTTCCCCGGAGATGGGCACCATCACCAAATCCACCGTGGTCACGGGCAAGATCCAGCCCCGGGACGAGGTGAATGTGAAAGCCCAGATCAGCGGCATCGTGGCCGAGCTCTACAAGCAGGCCGGCGACATGGTGGCCCAGAACGAGGTCATCGCCAAGCTCAAGGTAATTCCGGAGATGAGCCAGCTCTCCAGCGCCCAGAGCCGGGTGCGCCTGTCGGAGGTGAACCTGAAACAGGCCCAGACCAACTTCGACCGCGAGAAAAAACTCTATGAGCAGCAGCTGGTCAGCGCCGAATCCTTCGAGCAGGTTTCCCAGGCGCTCCAGCAGGCCAAGGAAGAGCATGCGGCAGCCGTGGAGTCCCTGGAGATTGTGCGGGACGGCGTATCGTCGTCCAATAAATCCGGCAGCTCCACCCTGGTGCGCTCGTCGGTGGCCGGGCTCATCCTGGACATCCCCGTGAAAGTGGGCAACACCGTCATCAACTCCAATACCTTCAACGACGGTACAACCATCGCCACGGTGGCCGACATGGAAGACCTTATCTTCGACGGCAACATTGACGAAACCGAAGTGGGACGCCTCCATGTGGGCCTTCCCGTAAGCATTTCCGTAGGCGCCCTGCAGGACCTGCATTTTGACGCCATCCTGGAGTATATCTCCCCCAAGGCCACCGAATCCGGCGGAACCAACCTCTTCGAAATCAAAGCTACGGTGAAAGTTCCGTCCGACGTCACCATCCGTTCCGGTTACAGCGCCAATGCCGAAATCGTGCTCCAGAGCGCAGAGAACGTGCTCATGGTTCCGGAAAGCGCCATCCAGTTCGAGGGGGACAAAACCTTCGTCTATGTGCTCAAGGCCGACGGCACCTACGAGGAACGTCCGGTGGAAACGGGCCTGTCCGACGGGGTGAACATCGAGATCAAGAGCGGCCTGAGCAGCGGTGAAAAAGTGCGCGGGCCTCAGATAATAAACAACTGATTATGAAAGCATTGATTATAGCCTTGGCGCTGTATGCCGGCGCCGACACCACCCGGGCCGACCTTTCCCGCCCCTGGACGCTGGCCCAGTGCACCGCGTGGGCCATGGAGCACAACCTTACCCTGGCCCAGCAGGAGCTGAGCGTCGAGCGGCAGGAAGTGGAGCAGAACACGGCCCGGTGGGCCTGGCTGCCGCAGGCCAGCGGGCAGGCCGGCGAAAACTTCAACTTCGGCCGCGGCCTGGGCGGAAACAACACGTATGAAAGCGGAAACTCCTCCACCACCAGTTTCAGTGTCGGAGCCAGCATGAACCTCTTTGACGGAGGCGCAACCTATAATCAGAGCAAGCTCTCTTCCCTGAACCTGGACGCCGCCCTGCAAGACCTGGAAAAAGCCCGGGACGACATCCGCGTGAACGTAGCGCAGGCCTATGTCCAAATCCTGTACAACTACGAAATCCTGGACGTGGCGCGGGAGCAGATCAAGATTGATTCGCTGCAGGTAGAGCGCCTGGAGCAGCTTTTCCTGAACGGGCGCTCGTCGGCCGCGGAAGTGTCCCAGCAAAAGGCCTCCCTTGCGCAAAGCCATGTCACGCTTACCCAGGCGCAGAATAACCTCCGCGCCTCGCTGCTGGATCTGGCCCAACTGCTGGAACTGGAAGACTGGGAGCAATTCTCCGTGGTTCGGCCTGAGGTCAGGATGGAAAGCGTTGTCATCGGCAATCCGGACGACATCTACCTGGATGCGCTGGGAATCCGCCCTGCCATCCGGGCCGAAGAGATCCGTCTGGAGGGGACCGGCCGTTCCGTCGCCATCGCCCGCAGCCGATACTTCCCCACGCTGTCCATCAGCGGCGGGGCCGGCACCAACTACTACTCCAACTTCGGGAGCACCGGCTTCTGGGGACAGCTTCGGAACAACTTCAGCGAATACGTGGGCGTGAGCCTGAGCATCCCCATCTTCAGCAAGTTCGCCATCCGGAACCAGGTGCGCACCGCCAAGCTGAACCAGCTGAATCAGGAGGTCCAGCTGCGCCGGGTGAAGCAGAACCTGTACAAGGAGATCCAGCAGGCCTGGAACGCAGCCGTGGCCGCTCGCGCCAAGTGGGAGGCTTCACAGGCCGCCGCCGCATCGGCCCAGGACTCGTTCACCCTGGTTCAGGCCCGGTACGAGAACGGCAAAGCCAACATCACGGAGTTCAACGAATCCCGCAACCAGCTCCTGAAAACCCGCTCGGACGCCGTGCAGGCCACCTACGAGTACCTTTTCCAGAGCCGCCTGGTGAATTTCTACCGCGGCGGTGAACTGACGCTCTGATGGTTTTCGTATAAAAAACAAACTACCACACCCAGAGCGTGGGAATCAGCAGCAGGAGGCCCAGGACCAACAGCACCAGGACGGCCTTCCAGATCCAGGCCACCCAGCGGGAATAAGGGATGCGGGCCATTGCCAAAGCGGCCATCAGGACGCCCGAAGTGGGGGTGAGCATGTTGGTGAAGCCGTCGCCGAACTGGAAAGCCAACACCATCGCCTGGCGGGAAACGCCCACCATGTCGGCAAAGGGAGCCATGATGGGGATGGTGATGGCGGCTTTGGCCGTGGCGCTGGGAATGATGAAGTTGATCAGCGCTTGAATCCCGTACATGGCACCCAGGGAGGCCATCGGCCCGGTGCCGTCCAGCCCCTTCTGCAGGCTGTGAAGGATACTGTCGATGATATGTCCGTCCTGGAGGATGACAATGATTCCGGACGCAAAGCCCACCACCAGGGCGGCGGAAAGGATATCACGGGCGCCGGCCATGAATTCGTCGGCGATACGGCTGGCCGAGAAACCCGCGATTGCACCGCAGACGATGCCCATCAGCAGAAACAGTCCCGTGATTTCCGGCATGTACCAATCCCAGCAGGTGACGCCCACGATGAGCAGCACCACCGTGATTCCCAGTACGCCCAGGATCCATCCCTGGCGACGGGAAAGCCGCTGCTGACTGGCAGAGGGCTCTTCCACATCCCCGGACCTTACGGCGGCGACGGCCTTGCAGCTGCGGGCGGCGTAAATCCACACGGCCGCGACCAGCAGGAGGGTAAAAAAGGCCCAGCAGACCAGCCTGTATCCCATTCCGGAGAAAAGGGGCAGGTCGGCCATGCCCTGGGCGATTCCCACCGTGAAAGGATTCATGAATGCGCTGGAAAAGCCGATGTTGGAAGCCACATAGACCACCAGCATGCCCATCAGCGCATCGTATCCCATAGAGACGACCAGCGGCACTACGATTCCCACGAAGGGAATAGTCTCTTCGCTCATGCCGAACACAGCCCCGGCCAGCGAAAACAGCACCGAGATGGCCACAAGCACCAGTTTGTCGTGTTTCCCGACCCGGGTGATGAAGCGGCCGATACCCACCGAAACGGCCCCCGTGGCATTCAGCAACCAAAAGGCGCCACCCACCACCAGGATGAAGACAATGATGCCGGCCTGTTTCACAAACCCATGGTAGAAGGCAGAGAACACCTGCCAGGTCTGGGGTGCCGAGGGGATGCTTTCGTAAGAGAGGGTGCCGTCTTCCGCCGTGACATACCGGCCGCCCGGCACCAGCCAGGTGGCCACCGCACACAGAACAATCAGCGCGGCGATCAGCACATAGGTATTGGGCAGTTTGAACCGCTGCATCACAGGGTGCGTCCAACCAGTTTCCGGGCAAATGCCTCCAGCACTTCCCGGGCCTCCGGAGCCAGTTCCCGGATTTTCCCGAGGGCGCTTTCGTGGAGCGCGGCAATCTGGGTGCGGGCCAGCTCCGGAATGCCGGCCGCATCGTAGACGGCCTTTACAGCGGCAATCTTTCCGGCCTGCTGTCCAGGCGTTTCCGCCGGCATGTACAGGGCTGCCTTCATGGAGTCAGGGGCCAGTTCGTACGCCTTTATGATCAGCCAGGACTTCTTGTTCTGGACAATATCCCCGCCGATAGGTTTTCCGAAGACTTTCTCGTCCCCGTAGGCGTCCAGGTAATCGTCGGCCACCTGAAAAGCCAGGCCCAGGTCGTAGGCGTAATCATAAAGCGCCTGGCAGTGGGCGGCGGGGGCACCGGCTATGAGGGCGCCTGTCTTGGCCGAACACGCCAGCAGGACGGCGGTCTTGAGCCCCACCATCTTCATGTAGTCCTGCATGGGGACCATGGGAACCTGCTCGAAGTCCATGTCCAGCTGCTGCCCGTCCATCACCTGCCGCGCCGTGGTGAAAAACAGGTCCAACACGGCCGGAAGCTCGTTTTTCGGGCACTGGGCCATGCGATGGCAGGCATCGATGAACATCACGTCCCCGCTGAGGATGGCCGTGTCCTGGTTCCATTTCTTCCAGACGGTCTCGTGGCCGCGGCGCAGCGGCGAGCGGTCCATGATGTCGTCGTGGATCAGGGTGAAGGTGTGGAACACCTCCAGCCCTGCCGCCGGCTGCAGGATTTCCGGCCCCAGCGTGTCTTTGTAAAAACCGTAGGCGGTAAGGCACAGCCGCGGACGCAGCCGTTTACCGCCAATGGAAACCATATAGCGGAGCGGGTCGTAAAGCCCCGCGGGTTCTGCCTGGAATTCAATCTGGCGGAAAAGGTCCTCAATGGCCTGGCCGATGGTGTTTTCGCTGATCATACGTGCAAATTTTCCCAAATATACGGCTTTTTCCCGGAAAAGCCTAAGGGGTTTCTATCGGCCCGGGGCGAAACCGGACAGGCCGGGACCCGATTCACCGCTGCCCAGGGACTCGACGACAATGTCTTTGACCGAAAGGTTCCGGACGGCGGAAACCTGGTTGTAGAAACCGGTCACCTTCCCCACGCGGATATTTTCCAAGGTTACCCCGTCGATGGGGTCCCGCCCGTCGCCCCGGATTTCAAAAACGGCCTCCGACTGAACGGCATCGGCATTTCTGAGTGTAATGTTGCGGATACGGGTAATCTGCGTCTCGAAGGTGGGGACAATGTCCCGCCACTGGTACAGCACATCCGTGTCGATCTCGAAAACCCGGAGCATCTTGGTGGCCGACACGTTCTCTACCGTGATATCCTCGATGAACCCGCCCCGGCGGTGGTTGGTCTTGATGTAAAAGAGCCGATATACCTGGTCGGCCGAATGGCAGTCGTGCATATAGACCCGGCGGACACCGCCGGACATCTCGCTGCCGATTCCCAGCAGGCAGTGGCCCTGGA
>CAMHST010000054.1 GCA_946187865.1 uncultured Bacteroidales bacterium | reverse complement strand
TCCTTGCTTACTATGGCGCCCTCGAGGCCCCGTTCGTGAGCGAGTATGTCCACTTCAACGGCAAACTGGGCGCCATCGTGGCTTTCAGCAAGGTCGTTCCCAATGACATCGCCCGTGGTATCGCCATGCAGGTGGCTTCCATGAACCCTGTGGCTGTGGATGCCGAATCCGTCCCCGCAGAGGTGCTGGAGTCCGAGCGCACCGTGGCCATCCAGAAGACCAAGGACGAGCAGGTACAGAAGGCCGTCGACGCCGCCCTCAAGAAGGCCGGCATCAACCCCGCCCACGTTGACAGCGAGGACCACATCGAGTCCAACACCGCCAAGGGCTGGCTCACCCCCGAGCAGGCCAACCAGGCCCGCGAGATCATTGCCAAGGTAGGTGCGGAGAAAGCCGCCTCCCTGCCGGAGCAGATGATCATGGGCATCGTGAACGGTCGTATCCAGAAGTTCCTGAAAGAGAACACCCTCATGGAGCAGGAGTATCAGCTCTCCGACGACAAACTCACCGTGGCCGCCGCCCTCAAGGCCGTGGATCCGGAAGCCAAGGTCGTCGCCTTCAAGCGTTTCTCCCTGGCCGACTAATTCCAGTCGAATAATGCACAAAAAAGGACCGAGATTTCTCGGTCCTTTTTTGGTGCCCATTGTCTTCGACTTACGGGGGATGAATCCGTTTGCTTCTTATCAAGAAATGATATAGCCCTGTCTTTCAATGCTTATGTAGAAGAAGTTTTGGACCGGGCATCCCGGGTGGAATGGCCCGTTCTGCCGCCGGACTTCCAAGTATCGGAAGAAGTCCGCAGCTTTCAGATAATGGATTGGAAAGAGCCCACAAAAGAGGAGCTGGAAGCCGATCCAAAACTTGCACATATATGGGAGGAACTCAGCCATGAGGATTAAAGCATACCTGGACACCTGTTGTGATGTATTCGTTACAAGCGATAAAAAACTGCGCAGCCGCTACGACGGAAAATACGAACTCCTCCAGTTTATGAGTCCGGAGGAGTTCGTGTGCAAACTGAAAGGAGAGGCTATTCCGTCACAAAGCTGAAGAACGCGTCAATCTCCTTCTTTTCACTGAGACGGGCGATGTAGGCCATGTTGCCCAGGTCGTCCGACAGGGCGTCCGGAACACGCTCGCACATGCTCATGACGGCGCCGTAGCGCTCCATCACTTCCTGGTGGGAGTGCTTGTAGGATTTACCGTCCCGGCGACTGGCGTAGGCGCAGTAGTACTGCTCGCCCTGGGACTTGCGGCACTCGTCAAAAGCGACCATGTCGGCCCAAATCTGGAATACGTCCGTGGAGTGGGCGAAGTTCATCATGTCGGGGGTATAGCCTCCCGGCGGGCGCATGTTCACTTCCAGGCCCACGTAGTCACCTTTCTTGCCCAGGCCTTCGCGGTCGCGGTCCAGCTGGAAGAACTCCAGATGCACGAAGCGGCTCTTGATGCCGAAGGCTTTCACCGTCCGGCGGCCGATGGCGGCAAGTTTGGCGGGCACGGTCTTGTTGGTCCAGTAGCACGTGTCCAGGTTGTTGTGCACAATCTCCATGATGGGCGTAGGGAAAACCGTATTGTTCTCGAAGATGGGTTCCCCCTGGGCGTTGTAAATGGCGTCGTAGCTCACCAGAAGGCCGGTGATGAATTCCTCTATCACATACAGGCCGAAGTTGGCGGGATGGGCGGCAAACCAGTCTTCCAGTTCCTTGCCGTCGTGGATTTTGGTGGTGCCGGAAGCACCCATGCCGCTGTCCGGCTTGGCGATGACGGGGTAACCCGTCTTTTTCACGAAGGCTTTCACCTTGGCAAGCCCTTCCGCGCCTTTGATCTGCCGGGCGGTGGGAATGCCGCCCAGGGCGTAGTATTTCTTCATCTCGGATTTGTTCCGGATAGAGGCAATCTGGTCGTTCTTGATGCCGGTGGTCACGTTGAAGTCTGTGCGCAGGCGGGCGTCCTGCTCCAGCCAATACTCGTTGTTGGATTCAATCCAGTCTATTCTGCCCCATTTATGGGCGAACCAGGCCACGGCCCGGTACACCTCTTCATAGTTCTCCAGGTTGTGTACCTGGTAATAGTCCGAGATGCTGCTGCGCAGCTCCTGGGGGAGGTTCCAGTAGTCCGTGTCGGCAATGGCCAGCACATTGACGCCGTTACGCTTGGCGCCGTCGCAGAAATGCCAGTAAGTCTGCGGAAAGTGGGGAGAGATAAATACTAAGTTCATAAAAGTGTAAGATTGTTCTTCGTTGCAAAGGTGACGCATGCCGCCGCCGGTGATTTCCCAGGCCTGGCCGCGGAGTTCGCTGCGGCCGCCGCGGACTACGATATATCCCCCGTCCGGAAAGGTGTAGAAGCGGTGGGCGAAACTGTCGGGGAAGGCGATGTCTTCGAACAGCCGGAGCCCGTCCACGGTAGCATACCGCACCTGAGCATAATGGGGAATGAGGTTGATATCCGTGAGGCCCAGTCCCTTGAGCCAGCGCTTATATTCCGGGTCCGTGGCTTCTCCGGGCAGCTCCGGATGGGAGTACACATCCGCCGCGCAGTTCATGCTGCCGGCGCTGCAGCCCATGAGCACGCCCGTAAAGCCTTGAAGCAGTCCTTTCAGGCCGATTTCGTGGATGAAGCGGTTCTGGGTGGGCACGTGCCCGCCGCAGAGGATAATCCAGTGGGCCCGCTGCACCAGGGCGGCTGCCTCGGCGGCATTCCGCCTCTCCAGCATCACAATCTCCTGCGTGCCGATGCCGGAGTTGCGGATGCACGCGCTCATGCCTTTGCGCACGGACTCGGTGAAGCCGGCATCGTCGGGGGCGGCGCTCACCAGCAGCACCCGGGGCGGTTTTCCGCCCGTGACGGCGGCGAGGGATGCTTTGACATCGGCCAGAAAGCCGTTGTCCTCCGTAAAATGGTCCTCCCCGTAGCGCGTGGGACTGCCGGTTAGAAATAGCGTCATAACGGGTACAAAGATAACGATTTTACCCGGAAAACCGTTTTATTTGCCGTGCCGGTATTCGGAGGGAGACATGCCGGTGTGGCTTCTGAAGAACTTGTTGAATACGCTGGCACTGGGAAAATGCAGTTTGTAAACGATATCCTTGATGCTGTCGCCGGAGTAGCGAAGAAGGTTCTTGGCTTCCAGGATAACGAAGGCGTCTATCCATTCGGGGCCGCTGCGGCCGGAGGCTTCCCGGACAATTTTGGAAAGGTACTTGGGCGTTAGGCAGAGCTTGTCGGCATAGAACTGCATGCCGCGCTCCGTACTGTGGTAGTCGGTCACCAGCTTGATGAAACGCTCGAAGGTAAGGCTTGCCCTGGCGCTTCCCGGGGTCTTTGTGTCGGCCTTGGACGATGTGAGCAACTGCCCTTTCCAGATGTCTTCGGCCAGATAGCTCAGCGAGGATAGCAGTTCTCCGATAATCTGTTTTTTGTTGGTGAGGGAAGACCGGATCACCTTCTTGGCCAGAAGGAAATACGATTCGGCCAGGTCCAGCTGTTCATCGTTGAGGACGATGCAAGGGTTCTCCAGCAGGTTGAGGCTCTCCTGGAACACTTTGTTGAAATCCAGGTGCAGGCCGGAGATGAACTCCTTGGACATGACCACGAACACCAGTTGCGTGTCGGCAATTCTTTCATCCGTCAGGGAATCCACCCGGATGATGTTTCCCGGAACAGACACCAGCAGGGAGCGTTCCTGCACTTTATAGGTATTCAGATTTACGTCGATTTTGAAATGTCCCTGCTTCAGGAAAAAGAGAATGTATCCGTCGAACCGGATGGGATAATGGAGGATTTCCAGGAGGCGGTTGTTGGAGAGGGCGTAACTGCCCTCCGCCTCTCCCAGGATAAAGTCGTTCCCCAGTGAGTAACTGTCCAGGTTCCCGGTGAGCCGGAGAATCTTCTCAATACTGATGTTTTGCAAAGATTCTTGCATTTTAGTCGATTTATTATTCCGTTTGCAAAGTTAAAAACAATGGCCATATTTTGCAATCTTTTCTTAAAATTCGACCAAAAGAAAACAAATATCCATTTTAGAGGCTTTTTTAGGTGAATAATTGGCCATAACTTTGCAGCCGCAAGAGATAAACGAAATAATTACAAAACTGCTACAATATGAGAAAGACGTTTTTAGGGGTCACGCTGCTGCTTGCCGCTCTTCAGCTGCAGGCGCAGACCACACTCACCCTGGATGACTGCCGGGACATGGCCGTGAACACCTCCAAGGAACTGGAACAGGCGAGAACCGCCGTCGAAATGGCCGGGTACGACCGCAAGATTGCCCTGGCCAACTACTTCCCCAATATCAGCGCCACGGGCGCATACATGTACAATAACAGGGATATCGCCCTTATCAGCGAAGATCAGTCACAGCTGCTGCGCGGCGCCGGTACCCTGATGCAGGGCGGGCTGGATGCCGCGGCGGGCGCCGCCATCGGCGAAGCCGGTGCTGCGCTCAACCAGAAGATGACCCAGCTGATGACTGCCATCAAGACCAACCCCGCGCTGGCGCAGGAATATATGGGAAGCCCCATGTGGCAGACCATCCTGAACATGCTCCAGGGCGTGGATCCGTCGTCACTTTCCGGGGAGGTCCCCCAGGTGGCCGATGCCGTGAATGCCCTCGGGGCCGACATCGACGACGCCCTCCATCCGGACTTCCACCATGTATGGCTGGGGGCCATCACGGTGCAGCAGCCTGTCTTTGTAGGCGGTAAGATTATCTATTCCAACCAGATGGCCTCCTTGGCGGAAACCCTCGCAGAGGCCAAGTACGACATGAAATATGCCGACGTCATCCTGGATGTGGACCAGGCATATTGGCAGATTGTCTCCATCGCCGCCAAGAAACAGCTGGCCCAGTCTTACAGTGACCTGCTCCACAAGATGCAGGACGATGTGGATCTTGCCGTCCGGACCGGTGTGGCCACCGAGTCGGACGCCCTCCAGATCAAAGTGAAAGCCAACGAGGCCGACATGCTCCTCACCAAGTCTTCCAATGGACTGGAACTGGCCAAGATGCTGCTCTGCAAGCGCGTGGGACTGCCGCTGGATACGGCCATCGCCCTGGCCGATGAAGGCCTGGCCGCCATCCCCGTCCCGGTTTTGGGTGCGGAGAAGTCCCTGGAAGACATCTATGCCGACCGGCCCGAGACCCGCAGCCTTTCCCTGGCCAAAGACATCTATGACCGCAAGGCCAAGATTGTCCGGGCCGACATGCTTCCCAGGGTGGCCTTGATGGGCAGCTACGTGCTCACAAACCCCAATGCCTTCAACGGCATCAACCGGACCTGGCAGGGCGGTATGCTCAGCGCCGGCGTCATGGTGAGCATCCCGCTCTTCCACGGCGGCGAAGCCTTGAACAAATACCGCAAGGCCAAGGCAGAAGAGAAACTGTATGACGCCCAGTACCAGGACGCCGAGGCCCTGATCAACCTCCAGGTGACCCGGCAGCGCAAGCTTTTCGCAGAGGCTTCCGAGAAGCTGGACATGGCCGGCAGCAATCTGGAAAGCGCCGAGGAAAACCTGCGCAAAGCGACAGTGGGTTTCGAAGCGGGCGTGGTGGAGACCAGTACGGTCCTCGCCGCCCAGACCGCCTGGCTCAGCGCCCACAGCGAATACATCGACGCCGGCATCGACCTTCAGATTGCCTCTTCATCCCTGCAGAAAGCAGAGGGAAACATGACAGAAAACAAATAAAGCATCATATACTATGGCAAAGAAAAATTACAATCTACTGATTGGCGTCTGCGCACTGGTCGCAGTGATCCTGATCGTATCCGTCGCGGGTTATTTCGTTTCCCGCCCCAAGGCAGTCGTCATCCAGGGCGAGGCCGAAGCCACCGAATACCGCGTATCCGGGAAAGTCCCCGGCCGAATCGAAGAATTCCGTGCCCAGGAGGGCCAGGCCGTCCGCCGGGGCGACACCCTGGTGCTGATTGACTCTCCCGAAATCCGTTCCAAGATTGCCGAAGCCAATGCCGCCCGCGCCGCCGCCGTGGCCCAGAAAGAAAAGGCCTACAACGGCGCCCTGCAGGAGCAGATTACGGCCGCCTATGAGTTGTGGCAGAAAGCCCTCGTGGGCGAGGAGGTCATGCGCAAGTCTTACGAGCGCATGGCGCGTCTGCACGATGAGAAAGTGGTTTCCGACCAGAAGTTCGACGAAGTGAAGGCCCAGTACGACGCCGCTTCCGCCACGGCCAGGGCTGCCAAGAGCCAGTATGACATGGCCGTCAAAGGCGCACGTCAGGAGGACAAGGATGCAGCCGTGGCCCTGGTGGAGCGTGCCAACGCCGCTGTCGACCTCGTGAATTCCTATAGGGACGAGATTGTCCTGACCGCTCCGGCCGACGGTATCATCGCTGCCTGCTATCCCAAGGTCGGGGAGCTGGTGGGCCAGGGGTCTCCCATCATGACTATCCAGGACTTGGACGATGTCTGGTTTACCTTCAACATCCGCGAAGACCGGCTGGAAGGCATGCGCTCCGGTGACAAGCTGCAGCTCAGCATCCCCGCCCTCAAGGACGCTCAGGTAACCGCCACCGTCTATTATATTGCCGTGCGTGAATCCTACGCCACCTGGCGCGCCACCAAGGAGCTCGGCGAATACGACACCCGTACCTTCGAGGTCCGCGCCCGTCCGGATGCCCCTGTCGACGGTCTCCGTCCCGGCATGAGTGTCATTCTTGAGAGGAAGGAAAAATAATGAAACGCATTTATAATATCGTCAGGCGCGAGCTGTATCTGTGGTCCAGGCGGCCCATCTATCTGATCGGGTCCGTGGGTGTGATGCTGGCATCGGCCCTGTTCTTCCTCACCTTCTTCGGGAAGGGCATGCCGGAGGATATTCCCATCGGCGTGGTGGACAGGGACCGTTCATCCACTTCCAGGAACTTCGTCCGGCAGCTTGACGCCACCCAGCTGGGCAAGGTGGTCCTCTTCGACGGGATCACCGAAGCCCGTGCCCAGATGGAGCGGGGGAAAATATCGGCCTATGTGATTGTTCCCGAACATTTTGACGAGGATATCCAGGCCTTCCGCTGCCCCCGGATGGGCGTGTATGTGAATACGATGAATCCGGTGATCGGCGGGGCCCTTGCCTACAAGGACATTCTCACCATGGTGAACCTCACCAACGGCGCCGTCCAGCGGCAGGTGCTGCGGGCCAAAGGTGTAAGCGAAGGAGAGATCATGGCCAGAATCCAGCCGTTGGTGGTGGATGCGCACTATATCGGCAATCCCGGAACCAGCTATACCTACTATTTGTGCAACATGATCCTGACGGGAATCCTGGCCATGAGCATCCTGCTGGTCGTGTCCTACGCGCTGGCTTCGGAGCTGAAATTCGGCACTTCCAGGCAGTTGCTGGCATTGAGCGGCTTCTCCGTGAGCCTGGCCGTGTTTGCCAAGCTGCTTCCCTACACGCTGCTTTTCACCGTGCTGGGAACCATCCTGCAACTGGTGATGTTCGGCCCGCTGCACTTCCCGCTGAATGGGTCTGTATGGTCGATGGTGCTGGCCATGCTGCTGCTGGTGACGGCCTGCGAGGCCGTTTCTGTGTTCATCGTCTCCATGGTGCCCACCCTCCGGCTGTCTGTGTGCATCAGCGCCCTTTACAGCGTACTGGGATTCTCGCTCGCCGGATTTACGCTGCCCATCGAATCCCTTCCGGTAGCTGTAAGGGGGATGTCATGGCTTTATCCGCTGCGCTTTTACTATAAGTTTTACGTACAGGAGGCGATTTTCGGTACCGGGTTCGCCGGCTGGTGGACATCGGCCGTCGCCCTTATGGCCTTTCTGCTGATTCCTCTTGTGGGACTGGGTCGCTTGAAAGGAGCGTACGTCAATCAGAATTATCCGCGTAATTAGTTATGGAAGAAAAGATTTCATATATTGGAGGGTGGATCCGGGACACGTTCGGAATCTTCATGAACGAACTCCGGATGGTGGTGCATGACAACGGTGTGATGCTCATCTTCCTGTTCGCCGGACTGGTGTATCCCGTCCTTTACAACTGGATTTACGGGTATGGTGTGGTGGATGAAATGCCGGTAGCCGTGGTAGACAATTCCCAGGGCAGCTACAGCCGCCGCTATATCCGGGAGGTGGATGCCACCCGGGAAGTGGCCGTAGCCTTCGACTGTGTCTCCATGGAAGAGGCCCGCAGGCTCATGGAAGAGCAGCAGGTGCATGGAATCATCTATATTCCGGCCGATTTCGACACCCGGCTCAACCGGATGGAACAGGCTACGGTGTCTACCTATGCCGACATGTCCACCTTTCTGTTCTACAAGAACATGACCATCGCTTCCAACAAGGTGATGCTGGACGAGGTCCATCAGATCCAGACGGAGCGCTATGCCGCAGCCGGTTACTCCGGCGCGGATGCCGAACAGCTGATCCAGCCGGTGCAGTACGATGAATTCCTCCAATACAACCCTGCCATATCGTTCACCATGTTCTTCGTGTACATGGCCATGATGATGATCCTGCAGCAGGTGATGTTCTACGGCAGCTCTACGCTCGCGGGAACCATCCGCGAGCAGGGCGGCAGCATCACGGCCGGCTTCACGGGGCACGGAATGGGCCGTATCGTGCTGGGAAGGGGCCTGGCTTATTTCCTGATTTTCGTGCTCCTGGGCGTGTACGGAACCCTGGTAGTTCCCACCCTGTTCCATCTGCCGGTCCATTGCCCTTGGTGGGAGATGCTTACGCTGCTGCTGTTTTATGTGGCCGATATCATCTTCTTCTCCTTCACCTGGTCCAGCGCCATCACCAAGCGCGAAACCGTGCTGGTGCTGCTGCTCTTCGTAACGCCCATCGCCGTGTTCCTCACCGGGTTCACCTGGCCGGAGTCCAGCTTCTCTCCGATCTGGAAAGTGTTGTCCTATGTGTTCCCGTCCACATTCGGCTGCCGGGCCTACATGACCTTGAGCATGAGCGGAACTATTACTTCCATCGCCCCGGAAATCCGGGCCCTGGCCGTTCAGACCGTCGTTTACTTTGTCCTCGCCTGTGCCGCAGCCCGCGTGGAGGACATTCAGAAACGCCGCACGGCTCCCGGTGTCGTTTCCGAATAATTCCTTCTTTCGGCCTCGAGTTTTGTAAAATCGGCGGTAATGATTATATTTGTGGATACTGAAATCTGAAGAATATGCCAAACAGCGTAGGACACATTGCCCAGGTGGTGGGACCGGTAGTGGATGTGCATTTCAACATCTCGGTACGTAGCGCAGAGGTGGAACTTCCCCGCATAGACGACGCTCTGGTGGTCAAACGCCCGGACGGGCGGAATGTTATCCTGGAAGTGCAGCAGCATATCGGAGAAGACACCGTCCGCTGCGTGGCCATGGATTCCACGGACGGGCTTCGGCGCGGCCTGGAAGTAACCAATACCTTCAGGCCCATCTCCATGCCGGTAGGGGAGCAGATCCGCGGCCGCGTGATGAACGTGACGGGAGATACCATTGACGGCATGGCCGGACTGGACCGTCTGGAAACCCTGCCCATTCATCGGGAGCCTCCCAAGTTCGAAGACCTGACCACCTCGCAGGAAGTCCTGTTCACGGGCATCAAGGTCATAGACCTGCTGGAGCCGTACCTGAAAGGCGGAAAAATCGGCCTGTTCGGCGGCGCCGGCGTGGGCAAGACCGTGCTCATCAAAGAACTGATCAACAACATTGCCAAGGCCCACAACGGCTTTTCCGTATTTGCCGGCGTGGGAGAGCGCACCCGCGAGGGCAACGACCTCCTCAGGGAAATGATCGAGTCCAAGGTCATCCGTTACGGAGAAGCCTTCGAGAAAGCCATGGAGGAGGGCAAATGGGACCTCTCCCTGGTAGATCCGCAGGAGCTGCATAAAAGCCAGGTTTCCATGGTCTTCGGCCAGATGAACGAACCCCCGGGAGCCCGTACCAACGTGGCCCTGAGCGGCCTCACCCTGGCAGAGAGTTTCCGGGACTCCACAGATCCGCATGCCCCCAAGGACATCCTCCTGTTCATTGACAATATCTTCCGTTTCACCCAGGCCGGCTCGGAGGTAAGCGCCCTGCTGGGCCGCATGCCCTCGGCCGTGGGATACCAGCCCACCCTGGCCACGGAAATGGGTAAGATGCAGGAGCGCATCACTTCCACCAAAAACGGGTCAATCACTTCCGTACAGGCCGTTTATGTTCCGGCCGACGACCTCACGGACCCGGCTCCCGCCACTACGTTCACCCATCTGGACGCCACCACGGTGCTCAGCCGCAAGATTACGGCGATGGGTATCTACCCGGCCGTGGATCCGCTGGAGTCCACCTCCCGCATCCTGGACCCGAACATCGTGGGCAAGGCCCATTACGACACGGCCCAGCGCGTGAAGCAGATCCTCCAGCGCAACCAGGAACTGCAGGATATCATCGCCATCCTGGGCATGGACGAGCTCTCGGACGAGGACAAGACCACGGTCAACCGTGCCAGACGGGTGCAGCGTTTCCTCTCGCAGCCCTTCCATGTGGCCGGCCAGTTCACGGGCGTGCCCGGGGTGATGGTCTCCATCGAAGACACCATCAAGGGCTTCAACATGATCCTGGACGGCGAGGTGGACTATCTTCCTGAACAGGCCTTCCTGAATGTAGGAACCATCGAAGACGCCATCGCCAAAGGAGAAAAGATTCTGTCCGCCGCCAAGTGATGGATTGTATCGCGTTGCATATCTTGAGCCCGGAAGGGACGCTGCTGGAAAAGACGGTGTCCCTGGTAACCCTGCCCGGCATAGCCGGTTCGTTCACGGTCCTGAAAGACCACGACGCGCTGGTGACGGCCCTGGAAAAAGGGAGTATCCGGTATGTGTCCGAGGGAAAGGAAGAGCGGATTCCCATCCGGGACGGTTTCGTGGAAGTACGTAACAATCAGGTGAATGTGTGCGTAGAGGTATGATCCTGACGCTGCTCATATCGCTTCTTTTGCTGCAGGTTCCCGGAGGAGAAACCCTCTCCGGAGCATTTGCCGGGACGCTTGGTGACGCAGAGGAGCGTGTATCCCCTCCGGAAGAAAATGAAGCGGAAATCGATGTGGGGGAGATTATCTTCGAGCATATCGGGGACGAGTACGAGTGGCACATTACCGAGTGGAAGGGAAAGCCGGTGGCCATCCCGCTGCCCTGCATTGTCATCGACAAGGAGGGCCTGCACGTGTTCACCCTGCATCATGCGCAGGAGAACGGTTATGCCCTCAACGAAGACGGCAAACTGGTGAATGCCGTCACGGGCAAAAGGCCGATAGACCTTTCCATTACCAAGAACGTGCTGGCGCTGATGCTGAGCAGCCTGCTGCTTTTGGTGATCGTCCTGTTCACCGCCCGTTGGTATAAGAAGCATGATGCCCTGGAGGAAGCCCCTACCGGCCTGGCGGCCTGCATGGAGCCCCTGATTATGATGGTGCATGAAATGGCCAGGGAGAATATCGGAGAGGATTACCGCAAGTTCTCTCCCTACCTGTGCATGGTGTTCCTGTGGATTCTGCTGAACAATTTCCTGGGTATCATGCCTTTCTTCCCCGGGGGTGCCAACCTCACCGGCAATATCGCCATCACCCTGGTGCTGGCCCTGTTCACCTTCTTTATCGTGAACCTGAACGGAACCAAGCATTACTATAAAGAGATTTTCAACCCGGACGTGCCGGTGTTCCTGAAGCCGGTGATGCCGGTAATCGAGGTGTTCAGCGCCCTGATGAAACCGGTGTCCCTCACCATCCGTCTGTTCGCCAACATGCTGGCCGGCCATATCATGATTCTTGCCATGGTGTGCATTATCTTCATCATGGCCAAATACGGCCCGCTCCTGAGCGGCAGCATGACGGTGGTCAGTGTCCTGTTCGGGGTGTTTCTGGACGCGCTGGAGTGCCTGGTCAGCTTTATCCAGGCCTACGTGTTCACCACGCTGTCCTGCATTTATATCGGCCTGGCAAGGGCCAAGGAAGAATAAACTTTAAATATTTGATATTATGATTCTTACAACTATGCTTCTCCAAGCCGCCGCGGGTGCCGCCCTCGGTAAGATTGGCGCCGCTTTCGGTGCCGCTATCGCCGCCCTCGCCGCCGCTATCGGTATCGGCAAAATCGGCAAATCCACCATGGAAGCCATCGCCCGTCAGCCGGAAAGTGCAGGCAACCTGCGCTCCTCCATGCTGGTGGCCGCCGGTATGGTGGAAGGCGCCGCCCT